>NZ_JAFLQW010000339.1 GCF_017313335.1 Phormidium pseudopriestleyi FRX01
AATAGATTCAGAAGCGGTGGGATTGCGCTGGGTGTCATTTCCCTGGATGGAAATTCCGTCGGCCATTTGGATCTGAATATTGCCGGCATTACCCTGTTGACCCTCAAAGGTACTGCCGATAATTTGTGCGCCTTCACTCATCAACAGCGATCGCCCGGTCATCTGAATTCCCCCACTATTTCCCTCGGCAGGGGGGGAAATTGTGCCAGTAAAGGGATCGCGCGGTATTGGCCCGACACTGCTAAAAATTACCGTATTTGCGCCTGTTAGGGTAATATTTTCCCGCACTTGGATGGAAACCGGACCGGCATTTCCCCGTCCAAAGGTCGCCGCAAGCAATTGAGCACCCTCACTCAGGGAGAGCGATCGCGCCTGAATTTGGATTCCCCCACTATTTCCCTCAATGACTTCCGAGGTAACCGTACTCAAAATCCCCGTTCTCACTCCGTCCAGAGTAACGGCATCATCGGCGCTAATTTTGACGGCACCAGCGTTGCCTAATCCGGAGGCAACCGCCTGGATTTGTGCGCCACCAGTCATAGACAGGGTTCCCGTATTCATCTCAATCCCATCGGTGTTACCGTTCCCGGAACTATTATTAAAAATACTGGTATTACTTCCCATCAGAGAGACCAACTCTCTCACTTGAAGGACAATTTTACCGGCATTGCCATTTCCCTGGGTTTGGGAAATCAGTTGAGCACCGTCACTCAGAACGAGCGATCGCCCTTCAATTTCAATCCCCTCACTATTGCCAATTCCGTTCTGACCTACCGCATTAAAAATCGCCGAACCTGTGCCGGAAAGACTCACCCCGTCCGTTGTGCGAATCGAGACCAATCCCGCATTCCCCTGATTTTGGGTGATCGACTGGAGTTGTGCGCCATTGGTCAAAGCAATCGTTCCCGCTTGAATCTCAATTCCCCCACTGTTCCCCAATCCTTGGCCTTCAGTTATTCCTAAACCGAATTCTACCAGACTCAAAATGCCTGTCCCTGTCCCCGTCAAGGTTAATCCCTCTGCCACCTGAATCACAACCTGACCCGCATTTCCTCCACCATTTTTGACGAGCGCACTCAGTTGCGACCCCTCACTCAGGGAGAGAGATTGTCCGCTCACGGTCACATTTCCGCCGTTTCCCGTGGCATTAAACCCGACTTGGTTGCCGATCGCACTCTGTTGTGTGAGCGTAATCGCGCCGGTGGCATCGAGGGTAATCTCTCCCCCTTGGGCATTAGGTCCCCCTTGCTGAGTTTGGATTCCGGCAACGATTCGACTTCCACCAGATAGCTGGATATTGCCTCCCTGGAGAGAAATATCGCCCCCATCATTGCTAATCACCGAAAGAATGCTGTTATTACTCAGAGAAATATCACCCCTAGGATTCGAGGTTTCCTCAGTTGGACTTTGGTGCAACGTCACAGTAGCATTCTCGAAATTCAGGGCAGTCGCCCCTTCCGACCCTACAGCATTTAACGCCACTCGACCCCCGGGTGCTTGTAATTGACCCGAGGCGATCGCCACCTCTCCCCCTGCCAATCCCAAAGTTTGACCCGGTTGCACTGTCAAGTTTGCTCCCTGCACCTCTATTCCCCTGGGATTGCTACCATATTGCAATCCCACCGCCACTGTCATCGACAGCAAAGGTGTCTGCATTTCCCCCCCGGCAGCAGTAAACTCACTTCCATCGGCAAAGGTAAACCCGTTCGCCGTACTCACCACAAAAGACCCCCCTAGATTCAGGGTGGCATTTGGCCCAAAAATAATGCCATTGGGATTTAGTAAAAACAGATTGGCGATACCATTGGCTTGAATTAATCCATCAATCGTGGAACCTGCACCCCCAGTAATTCGGGTGAAGATATTTTGAATTTCTAGGGGATTATTAAACAAAACCGCCTCACCCGTCGGGAGATTAAACTGCTCAAAACTATGAAATAAATTACCTCCAGATGCAGTACCCCCATCAATGGTCAAGATTGCTCCATTGGGGGTAACGACGGAATTGATGGGCAGAGTGCGATCGGGAATGATTTGGGCATAACTGGGACCCGGAGTCGCAATTCCCCCGAGACAAATAAGGGCGAGTGCAAATCGGCGGATTCCCGGAGTACAGGAGTTGGAGTTAGATGTTGGCATAAACCCGGGTTAAATGATTTTAGGAAAACCGAGCCTTGTTTAATTTATTATTCATTCGAATCGTTAATTCCGCAATTGGCGGGATTTGGTCCAGCCTTCCTCAAGAACCATTGGGCGAAGCCTAAAGAGGGTTTGGAGACCAAACCCCTACATCAGGGAGAGGGTTTGGAGACCAAACCCCTACAAAAAATAACGATTTTTCGTCTTTTAATTTACCACCTTGAAAGGGCTAGGTTTTAACTCCCGTCGGTTGTTGCTACTCGGGGATATTAAGATAGACTATGCAAAATATTTAGATGTAAGGAACAGACCCCTTGTCTTTAGAAGCGATCGCCATTCCACCGACTAGCGACAAACCCCCGACAGGTATTATTGTCATGCTCCACGGATGGGGGGCTAATAGCGAAGATTTAGCTCCCTTAGCCTCCCTGCTCAATTTCCCGGACTTCCTGTTTCTATTTGCCGATGCGCCTTTTCCCCATCCCCAGGCTCTGGAGGGCAGAATGTGGTATGACCTGAACAGTCCGGATTATCAGAAGTTACCCGAAAGTCAGGAAATATTGACAGACTGGCTGCGATCGCTCGAAGAGAGTACCGGCGTTCCCCTGTCTCGAACGGTGTTAAGCGGGTTTTCCCAAGGCGGTGCAATGACTTTAGATGTAGGATTGCGGTTACCCTTAGCCGGTTTAGTGTCCATGAGTGGTTACTTACATTGCGAACCTCAACCAATGGGCGATCGCCTCCCCCCCACCTTAATCATGCATGGCATCGAGGACCCCGTAGTTCCCTTGAGCGCTGCTCATCAGGTACGCGAAGTCTTCCAAGCAATGGGAGTCGCAGTGCAATATCGGGAATGGAGAATGGGTCACTCCATTTTGCCGGAACAAATGGAGGTGATGCAACGCTTTATTGAGGAAATTTTTCCGGCATCAGAAGAGACTAATATTAATAAGTCTTAAGATTTAGGTCGCAACTGGGTCAATTAGAGTATAATCTACTCTTGTTAGCGGACTTGTTTTGCTAGATCCAAGTGCTCATACATAATGGAGGGGCGAACGATGGGAGCGACGACCATTTCCACTCGGGATATTACTTCGATGACGGAGGCTGATATCGAGCAACTCGCTATCCGTCTCGAACTGGATGATTATACCGATCCGTTTGAGGGCTTGAATGATTGGCATCTGCTACGCGCGATCGCCTTTCGTCGTCCAGAACTCGTTGAACCTTACATCTATTTGTTGGACTTACAACCTTACGATGAAGGGTAAGCTCTGGAGTTAACCTCAACCATGAGTGAGGACGTTAACCGGACAGGCATTCAGGAGGGAAACCTCCTCGTGCCTTCTTCATTTGAGAATAGACGGATTCTGCTGGGCATCACGGGCGGAATTGCCGCCTATAAAGTTTGTGATGCTATCTCAACCCTGGCGAAAGCGGGGGCGCAGGTGCGGGCGATTCTGACTCGCGGTGCCCAGGAATTTATTACCCCCTTGACGGTGAGCACCCTTTCTCGTCATCCGGCTTATACCGATGCCAATTTCTGGCAACCCGTCCATTCCAGACCGTTACATATTGAACTGGGGGAATGGGCGGAGGTTTTGGTAATTGCCCCCCTGACGGCGAATACCCTGGCGAAGTTGGCAATGGGAATGGCGGATAATCTGCTGACTAATACGGTTTTAGCTTCCACTTGTCCGATTTTGCTGGCCCCGGCGATGAATACGGAAATGTGGAATCAGTCGGTGACCCAACGCAATTGGGAACAGGTGGTTCAGGGGTCTCGATTTCACGGGATTGAACCGGGTTCGGGACTGTTAGCTTGCGATCGCGTCGGGACGGGGCGCATGGCGGAACCGGAGCGAATTTTAGCCCATTTGGAATCGGTATTGCATACCCAGGGAAAGCAGGATTTAGCCGGTAAGCGGGTGTTAATTGGTGCTGGAAGTACCCGGGAGCATTTTGACCCCGTCCGGTTTATCGGCAATCCCGCCACGGGCAAAATGGGCATTGCTTTAGCACGCGGTGCGCTCCATCGGGGGGCTGAGGTGACGTTTGTGGGGGGGGCGATGTCCCCCGGGTTCCAGGAGTTGATACCCGGTGCTCGGATAGTGGCGGTGACTCGCGCTGAAGAAATGCAGCAGGCGATGTTGGAATATTTTAAGCAGTCGGATATTACGGTGATGGCGGCAGCGGTGGCGGATGTTAGGCCGGTGCAGTATCATTCGCACAAGTTACCGAAACAGGCGCTGCCGGAGAGTTTGCCGTTGGAATCGGTGCCGGATATTATCGCACAACTGTCTGAGTGCAAGCAATTCCATCAGAGGTTAATTGGGTTTGCGGCGCAAACGGGGGATATTGTCACCCCAGCGATGGAGAAGTTGCGCCGGAAGAAGTTAGATGCGATCGTCGCCAATCCGATTGATCGTCCGAATGCAGGGTTTGGGAGTGATAGTAATCAGGCGGTGGTGATTGATGCCACGGGACGACAACAGGCGATCGCACCCTGTAGTAAGTTGAAATTGGCCCATCAAGTGTTTGATTTTATCCAGTCGCTTTCCTGGTAAGTCTTTGGGTAGATGGGGAGGGGACGGAAGTTGGTAGAATGCTGGGGTAATCTTTCACCTCAAGAGTGTTTATGACGAGCGAAAACAAGCCAGTTGCGGAGAGTACCACCGGCGCAGATGCGATCGATGTGGCGATCGCCAAGGGAATTGATTTTGATGGTTCTCCCATTCCCGAGGCTAAACTGGATCTGTACAATCAGGTGATGGGACTAGAGGCGGGACGGCAGCGCAGTGGCGTTTCCAATACGATGCGATCGCGCATTGTGCGGATTGGGGTCAAACATATCGCTCAAGATGAACTCAACCAGATGCTGCTCAAGGCTGAGTTTGCTCCTTTAAAAGAGAAAGAAATCGCTTTCTACTACGGCGGCAAATAAACCCAAAATTTAGGTTTCAGAATCCCGGAATTCGGGATATTTTTAGGGGCGCAGTTAGCGCTCCTTAATTTTTTTTGAAAAGCCTATTTCCAGTTTAGCATTTTTTAACTGTGATGGCAATCCTGACTCGATGAGGGTGTTCTTTCATGCCGGATTTTTTTTGAATCTCGGATTTTTTAAAATTTTGATTGCTACAAAAGTAGAGATGAATTTAAGTATCAATCTCAGTCTAAAGTAATTGAAAAGCCCGGTCAGCCAAGAGTTCAGAGGGAGTCAATGTATTGTTCTCCTTTTTTTAGTGAGAGATTATTGCTTTAAATTCACGAGGTTTTTCTCTGAAAATATAAAAAAATCTTGGATTAAATAAGCGAAATAATTATTTTTCTTGACATTTTAAACTGATAAAAATTTGAGATTTCGTAAGGAGTAATAGAAGCTCTGAAACGGATCTTGGATATGCGTAGCTACTTTTCGATTATTTTCTGTAGCCTGTTCTTATTGGGTTTGGCGGCAAACTTCTCTGGGCGTGAATCTCACAGTTTAGAGCTGTCGCGTTCCGAGTTCAACAAACAGGTATTATCAGCAAGACTAGAGTCGGGTGAAGAAATAGACCCCCATCGTGGGAGTGGACGGTAAGGTTGAGCGGCGATCGCACGGAGTAGATGACCCGATGAAAAACTGTATCGGTCGGAATAAAACGGGTCGATGGTCATACAGATAGAGGACGGGAATACATTGTCTTGCTGGAGGTCAGGCGATCGCTCAAGCAACAGGGAAATCTCCAGCCACCTCTTCCAAAAACCAGACATTTGATAACAGACTAGCCCAGTAACAAACAATACTGGGCTAGTCTGCTGCCTACCTTCATTAAGACGGCAACCCCGGACGAGGGAGACCGAGATGATTGGATGACGAGTGCAAGGAATTGGTTTGAAGGACGCTGACGTAAGACATATTGGGATGATTTTGGGATGCAGGAGGGCGATCGGGCGGGCGCATTCCTACCAAATTGTCCTGGTACAAACCGATCGCACCATCGAGCTTCGCTTGAGCCAAATTAGCGCCGGTCAAATCAGCACCCGTGAGATTCGCACCATTGAGGTTAGCATTTAATAAATTAGCGTTTCTCAAATTCACCCCGGAGAGATTTGCATCACTCAGGTCCGCTTCCACTAACCGGGCATTACTCAAGTCTGCATTGGATAAATTTGCATTCCGGATTTGAGCATGGCCGAGATTGGCCCCGGAGAGGTTAATCCCATTCATCTGAGTGTTATTGAGATTAGCACCGATTAAATTCGCCCCTTCGAGAGAAGCCCCACTGAGGTTAGCTTCTTCTAGGTTGGCGTTGACTAAATTAGCAAATACCAAATCAGCACCGCCGAGTTGAGCGTGATTCAGCTTGGCATCTAGAAAATTGACGCCTTTAGCGTCAACCCCACTCAGGTCGCTACTCATGAGATCAGCGGCCACAAAATTTGCAAAACTGAGTTCAGCGCCACTTAAGTTGGCATTACTCAGATTAGTCCCGTTGAGGTTGGCAAACATCAACTTAGCGCCGCTCAAGTCAGCACCACTGAGATTGAGCCGAGTTAAGTGAGCATCTCGGAGGTCGCCACCTTGACATTGTTTCGTTGCCAACAAGCGTTTGATGTGGGCGTTATTTGCAGACATATTTCTTCCTGTGGATGGTAATCCCTAAAACTCTTGAATACTGACGTTAGGGCCGATAATATTTCGTGAAAATGAAAAGGGAATAAATCCCGAGGCCCAGACCCCAAAAACCACTGTTACTTACACCCAAATTTCGGGGGTTTCAGGAAAATCGAGCTTCGTTAAATTCAAACCAGGTTAGGGCCTGAACCCCTTGTTTTATAGGTATTTCAGGCGAGCAATAAATTGGGGCCTCCCCTAAGCAAAACAATTTTCTGGCGCTCAAAAAAAATTATGATCCTCCTCAAATTTTTCTTTAAAAAGGAAAAAAATGCGTCATCCTGCGCTTGCTTTGTAGCTGAATTAGGCCCAGCACTCCGTAATTTTATGCAGGGAAAATGGGCAAAAATAGCGCGCTTAAACCTCCACTCACTTCGGCGATCGCCAGAGAGTCGAGGCTTCATCGGGGTATTTTTTGGTAAATAAAGAGCAATAGGAAAAGATTGAGAAGCCCCGAAGATAGGTCTATAAAAACCGGCACCCTGAAGGGTGGGGCTATACGGACGAAGCCCGTACTTCGACCCCCTTCGACCCCCTTCGACCCCCTTCGACCCCCTTCGACTGGCTCAGGGCTCAGGGCTCAGGACAGGCTTCGACCCTTCGACTGGCTCAGGGCTCAGGGCAGGCGTTGCTCAGTAGACCCCTGCGCGGGCGTGGAGCGAAAACAGTTGTTGACCGCCCCATCCTTGAGGGTATCGGTTTTTGAATAGCCGATCGCCGATCGCCTGTAACAATGCCAACAGCGTCGAAATCACCGATGGATCGATTGATCCATCATCACTCTGGCCGATCGCATTCAGATTTTGCACAATAAACGGAATCATCAGCATTGGCTTGATAAATTCTGCCCCAACTCTCAACCTATTTGTGCAAATGCCACCCCGAGGCAATCGCGCCCACATTAATCGATGGGTTCGGGAACTCGCTTTGATATTTTTCTATCTCAGTCTTGGGTGTGGGAACTCAAGACTTGTCATGGTGCTTGGAATGAGTCTCTCCACACTAAATTCCATTTGGAGATTTAGGACCCGCCTGAAAAAATCCTACTCCGAATCAAACTTGTGCCAAGATTCCTCGAAAATTTTGCTCTACAATTTTGCTCTACACAGAGAAGAAAATCAAAACCAAGAGATTGTTGCCCTCTGACGTGAGCTAAATCCCCTCGGTTGTTTGTAGATGCGTCAATCTCTTCCCTGTGCCATCCGCGCAGGACAGTTACCCAGTCCGTGACCGGAGGGTGTAGATGTAGGCACTCGTCGCGATTGAGCCCGCGACAGTTTGATGATTGTACTGATGAGAATGCACGCTAAAGACATAAGATACCCCAATCCCGAGGTGCTGTCAAGGGGGGTACATCGGGGAAATCTCCAGCCTGAGTGCGATCGCCTTCCCTTGATCCGAATACTTCCCTCCCTCAAAAAAAACTTGCACTATTTTCCGGATAAACCCCTCTTCACTAGAATTCAATAATATAGATGCACCCTGATTGACAAACCCTCTAGCTTCGGCTAGGGGGATTTTTTTTTCTCAACTCAATCCGCCATTCAGAGGCGATCGAGGATAGTGGCTGTCCCTGCCGAGACGGAGGGTGCGATCGCCCTTAATCCTCTCCAGTCCAGCCCTCAATTAAACCCGGGTTGAGCCTTTCTCCCTTCATACAACAACCCGTTCACAAAAGACTCGACCCAACAGGGCTTCCCCCTGGACAGCAGAGAATTAATCTTTCAGTTAAAAGCCCCTATTTTTTTACCTCAAAAACTTATTACTATCCTGTGATAAGATAAAGAATTGGCTGTTATGACATAGCTCAGACGAATTCGTTCTGAAAAAACCTCCTTTTTATGTAAAAAAGGAGGGGTTTTGTCTTGCTGCTACAGAAATCACTGAATCCCAAATCTGTAACATTACTTACCGAATATAGCGCAAATTATGAATTCTGAGACTCGTATCCTGATGTGTCCCCCCAACCACTATGACGTGGATTATGTGATTAATCCCTGGATGGAGGGCAACATCCACAAATCCTCTCGCGATCGCGCCACCGAACAGTGGCACAAACTCTTCCACATCATCAAAGAACACGCCCTCGTCGAACTCGTCGATCCCCAACCCGGTTGGCCCGATATGGTCTTTACCGCCAATGCCGGATTAGTTCTGGGCAAAAAAGTCGTCCTCAGTCGCTTCTTCCACAAAGAACGCCAAGGGGAAGAACCCTATTTCAAACAGTGGTTTGAAGCCCAAGGGTACACCGTCTACGAACTCCCGAAAGATTTACCCTTTGAAGGGGCTGGAGATGCCCTGCTCGATCGCGAAGGACGCTGGCTGTGGGCAGGATACGGTTTCCGTTCTGAACTCGATTCCCACTCCTATATTGCCAAGTGGTTAGATATCGAAGTCATCTCCCTTCAGTTAGCCGATGAACGGTTCTATCACTTAGATACCTGCTTCTGTCCCCTCAATCGCGGCTACTTACTGTATTATCCCCCAGCTTTTGACTTCTACTCCAACCGCATCATCGAAATGCGCGTTCCCCCAGAAAAACGGATTGCCATTGGAGAAGCAGACGCCGTAAACTTTGCCTGCAATGCGGTCAATGTTGAAGACAAAGTAATCATGAACAAGGTCAGCGAGGACCTGAAACAACGCCTCAAAAATGTAGGGTTTGAGGTGTTTGAAACCACCCTGAGCGAATTCCTCAAAGCAGGCGGTGCAGCGAAGTGTCTGACCCTGCGAACCACCGAACCTGTCATGGAAAATATCCATGCCAACGAGCCCGTAGAAAGTCGGACGATTCGTTTAGAAGGACATCTCCTCGATACGGGATTAATTAACCGGGCGCTGGATACCATCGTCGAAGGCGGCGGCAGTTTCCAAGTCTTGAATTTTAACTTGGGAGAGCAACGGCAGAGTACCTCCACCGCAGAGGTGAAAGTATCAGCGCCTTCTCATGGGGTGATGGAAGAGATTTTAGCCCAGTTGATTGACTTGGGTGCCGTAGACTTACCCCAGGATGAGCGGGATGCTAAACTTGAACCCGTCCAACAAAAAGGGGTGGCTCCGGATGATTTCTATGTTACCACGATTTATCCCACAGAAGTGCGGATCAAGGGTGAGTGGGTCCGGGTGCTGAATCATCGCATGGATGGGGCGATCGCCTTGCTCCAAACCCCGGAAGGGCCGGTGGCTCGATGCAAGCTCCTGCGCGATTTGGAACTGGGTGAGTCGGTGGTGGTGGATGTGGCTGGAATCCGCACCGTCCGGAAGGCGGGAGGACGGGAACAACGCAGCAACCAGGAATTCGGCTTTATGTCTTCGGGAGTCTCCAGCGAGCGCCGGGTGGAATTGGTGGTGGAACAAGTCGCCTGGGAATTGCGGCAAATTCGCGATCGCGGCGGTAAGGTGGTGGTGACGGCAGGACCCGTGGTGATTCATACCGGCGGCGGCGAACACCTAACCCGGTTGATTCGGGAAGGATATGTGCAGGGATTGCTCGGTGGCAATGCGATCGCCGTTCACGATATGGAACAATCGTTCATGGGAACATCCCTCGGAGTGGACATGAAGCGTGGCGTCGCTGTCCGGGGTGGACATCGGCACCACCTGAAAACGATTAACACCATTCGCCGCTATGGAAGTATTGCTAAAGCGGTGGAACAAGGTGCGCTCCAGAGCGGGATATTTTACGAATGTATCAAGCACAATGTACCCTTTGCCCTAGCCGGTTCCATCCGAGATGATGGACCGTTGCCCGATACTCAAATGGATTTAATTAAGGCCCAGGAAGAGTATGCGAAGCTGCTGGAAGGGGCAGAGATGATTTTGATGTTATCAACTATGTTGCACTCGATTGGCGTCGGCAACATGACGCCTTCTGGGGTGAAAATGGTCTGTGTGGATATTAATCCAGCAGTGGTCACCAAACTCAGCGATCGCGGTTCCGTTGAGTCCACGGGGGTGGTTACCGATGTCGGCCTATTCCTGAGCTTGTTAACCAAGCATTTAGACTTGTTGACCTCTCCCTATCATGCAGCCTAAGCGCTTAAAACCGGGGGTACGAGTTCGGTTGAACCTTTCAGTCTCTAATCTTTGATTTCCCTAGCCTCCCCTTAGTTTAAGGGGAGGTTCATTTTTGGATGGCTCACGTTGAGGTCCCATAACCTTCGCGAGGATGGGATGCCTCCGCAGCAGGGCGATCGACCAGTTCTGGAAACGGCATAATCTGAGGCGATCGCCTTCTTTTCCTTGACCCAATAAGGCTTTGTCATCACAACCGGGGGTTGGAATCCTTACAAGAGTAGGTTTTTTACGTTTATGGTGATTCGCCTTACTATTATCCGGTTCCCTCCCCTTGGCAAGGGGAGGGTTAGGGTGGGGTCCTCTTGACGTGGCAAAGCCACGTCACGCACTCAAAGGAAGCGATCGCGCCTGTATGGAGGCGGGTGCCAACCTCTTTCCACGCGCAAGTGCGATCGCACGTCACCGCCGACACCCCACCCTAACCCGGACCTTGCCAAGGTCCGGGGACCGTTCGTAAAAAAACTACTCTTGTAAGGGGTTGGAATCCCCAGGTTGCAACCTCTTAACATCCCCTTTCGTCTATGACGATTAACAAACCGTCCCTAGCAATCAAGGGATTCACCGGAGGGTTGCTTATGATAAAAAGCATAACCGACAAGGGAAATACATCAGGGTCCGTTCACTCTCGAACGCACTTTGTCAATTTAAAGACAGTTACCCTCTCCGGTTTGATCGTAAATAGAGATCAGGTTTTTTAAGAATTGCAACGAATTCTGACTCAATTTACGATTGGCTTGGAACTCAAGGGAATTCTTGGGATAGGGATGATTTTAGGAATAAAGTTGCTGGTGAACCTTTCCTAACTCAAAAAATTGGCATCTATCCCCTTGCGATCGCCGCTTGTCTCACCAGAATTTTGGGAACAAATTCAGGTCTCCTTGACCTGATCACGGGTTAAAAATAGCCCGAATCCAAATCTAGTTTTCCCTAAATTGTTCTGATTGAACCGGGGAACTCCCGTTCAATCCTCGTTACACTCATTTTTTTATGTGCATGAAACTGAATTTCTTTTTCGACTGGTCTGAAGTAAATTATTCCCAAAAGAGGTACCAATGGATGCGAACAGAAAGCTCACCGCTATGATTGAAGGCGATTCCAATACCGAAGCGATCGGTCTATTGGGTGCGGTACATCGCCGGAAAGACCTCAATCATTTAGAACGCAGACAGCAGCAAAGGGCTATCAGTAATGCCATGATTACCGTGGCTTTAACTTATGGCAAAAAGACCTTCAGCCGAGGTGCGTTGGTTTATACCCTGAACGATCGCAGCTTGGAAAAAACCCCTTATGCAAAGTTCATTGACGTTCTCCGGGGTCTGCGAGTCGTCTGTCTAATCGGCCCTCCTGATCCTAAAATTCTCACCGCCTACTGGCACGAAGAAACTAAACGTAGAGCAAGTAAATCTCGTTGTTACAATTGAACAATACTGGTAAAAATAAAGCGTGACTCTTGTGCTAATTTCTCACAACGGTCACGCTTTATGATTGATACACCCTTCAGGTTAGATTTAAACAGCATTCCACCGGCGATCGAGAGTGTCTCGTAGGTCAAAAAAATCATGCCACTCTAAATAGGGTTTTTGATGTTCGGCTAGATAGGTGGCAAGGCGATCGCGCGCAAACACCACCGGCGCTTGCATCCCCAAATTCAAATCCGTCACCGAATCCCCGATCGCCACGGTTTCCCCTGCCGAATACCGCCTCATCACCTCCACCTTATTCACCAATTCCGTCCCCGCTTCAAACTCGGAATGCACCCGCAGATACTCTGCACCGAGATCCACTTCTATTGCATGAATCGCCAAAACCCGGTGTTTTAACGGACCTAACACCGTCTCCACCATACCCCGCAACCCTCCAGAAACAATGGCGATCGCCACTCCCTGTTCTTCCAAAAAATCCAGAAACTCCACAAACCCCGATCGCATCGGTTCCCCCTCCATAAACGCCAAAATATCTGGATATTGCGCCGTAGGAATCGATTCCAGGGTCTGTCGCACTCCATCGCGCAGGGTTAAGCGCAAGGCATAGATTTCCGGCAGCAGTTCTCGCGCCATTGTCGGAGTGAACTCCTGCATCATCTTCACGAAAGTATCTTCCGTGGTAATGGTCCCATCAAAATCACACAAGACAATCCGTTCAAAGGAATCAGGTTTCACAGTTTTTTTGGTCAGGGTTGAGTAGAGGCTATAGAAAACAACAGAGTTCACAGGCCAATCCGTGAGAAGTTTAGGGCTAAGAATATTCAGAAACCATCGCCCTTGTCAAGAGGATCTGCCTCTTCTGAGTTCTGAGTCTTCTGCTTGTGGGTATAATTTGAACAGCCATCCGCTTTTAGTCGTGGGATTTTCAACGGTTGGCCTTCATCATCGTTTATAATTTTGATGCCATGATCTTACCCCGTCAAATTGAGTTTCACCTGCCACCTCCGGGCGATCGGCAGCCAGGAAATTCGGGGTCCATTCACCCATTTTTCCTTCAAGACAATCAACCCTTCCAAGCACTCTTTGCCTCCGCCTTAGATGCCATGATCATCATTGATGAAGGGGGCTACTATCTCAATGCCAACCCTGCCGCCTGTTCCTTATTAGGGTTACGACCGCAAGACCTGCTCGGATGTAACCTCAGAGATTTTATCACACCTGGGTTTGACTTCGACCAATCTTGGCAAACCTGGTTAGCACAAGGTCAAATCTGCGATCAAGTCCGCATCATCCGCCCGAACCGGGAAGTGCGAGAAGTGGAATATGTTGCCAAGGCTAATTTTTGGGCTGATTGTCACCTGCTAATTTTCCGAGATGTTACCCAACTCAAAGGCGCACAAGAGCCAGTTGAACAAAACATCCCCAATCAGGAAATCTCCCCTTCTCCCGTTAAATCTCACCTAAAAAAGACCCAACTCAGTGAAGAAGAGTATCGCTTTCAACAGCTTGCCCGTCATCTTCCTGGAGTGATTTATCAGTTTTGCCTCCTTCCCGATGGTCAGTCTTATTTCCCTTACGCCAGTGACGGGTTTAAAGACATTTATGGCGTCGCGCCGGAAGACGTGCGCGAGGATTCTGCCCCAGTTTTTGAATCCATCCATCCCGAGGACCTGCCGCGAGTGACTCAGACGATTCTAGAGTCGGGGAGGCAGCTTACCCCGTGGCATTGTGAGTATCGAATTTGTCATCCCAATGGCCGGGTGATATGGGTTCTAGCCCACTCCACCCCCCAGGCAGAACCCGATGGTAGTATCACTTGGTATGGATATATTCGGGATGTTACAGACATAAAAGCGCGGGAAAAGGCTCTGCAAATCAGCGAAAGTAAGTTTCGCAACCTGATTGACAATCTCAACGATATGGTATTCATCATTGATCCGGATGGGACTTTTAGTTATGTCAGTCCGACGTTTGAATCCGTAATGGGATATACAGATTCCGAGCTATTACATCATTCTTTTGGGGAAGTTGTTCATCCTGAAGATCTAGAGACTTGTATCAATGCGTTCGAGCGATCGCTGCAAGAGGAAAAAATCCGGGAACTTGAATATCGAGTATTACATAAAAATGGTCACTATTACTGGCATTCTACGAATGTATCAGCTTTGCTTGATGATCAGGGACAAGTGATTGCCTGTTTAGGAATTGCCCGATATATTCACGATCAGAAACAGGCCGAAATTGCAGTGATGGAAAGCCATATTCGGTTACAGTTGGCTCTGGATACGACCGGGACAGGGACATGGGAATGTAATATGCAGACCAATGATATGGTTTTTTCTAACAATCAGTGGAAGAAATTTCTGGGCTATGATGCTGATGAAATGGTTGATCAGGACCTGCTCTGGGAAAATCGGGTCCATCCAGAAGATCAAGCTCAAATGTATCAAGAAGTAGAAAAACATATCAAAGGTGAAACAGAAATTTATAAACATGAACATCGAGTTCGCTGTAAAGATGGTTCGTATAAATGGAATTTAGCGATTGGTAAAATCGTGGAGTGGGATGATGAAGACAATCCGTTGCGGTTTATCGGAATTCATAGTGATGTAACCGATCGCAAAGCCAATGAATTAGCGCTATTTGAACTCACAGAACAACTGCAAAAAGCCCAACAAGTCGCCCATCTCGGCAACTGGTCGATTGATGTTACCACCCAGGCCCTCACCTGGTCCGACGAAGTTTTTCGCACATTTGGCATGACCCCAGACCAGCCAGAACCCAGCTGGACTGAACATTTGGAACAAATTCATCCGGATGATCGCGCCTTCCTACAAGCGCGGGTCATGGAAGCGCAGGAAGGGATTCCTCAAAACTTTGATATTCGCATCCTCCGTCCTGATGGAGAAGTGCGATATATCAATGTCCGGGCTGAACTGGAGTTTCGGGAGAATCAAGTGGTGCGAATGTTTGGGACGACAATGGATATTACCGAACGTGCCAGGACGGAAACTGAACTGCACCAATCCCGAGAATTGTTAAGAACGATTCTGGATGCCTTGCCGCAGTCCGTGGTCTGGAAAGATCGTCACAGTGTGGTATTAGGCTGTAATCAAGCCTTTGTCAAGGCTTTTAGGGGAAGCAGTCCAGAGGAGTTTATCGGTAAAACCGATGAGGATTTTTGTCTGAGTCCAGAAGAAGTGACCCATTACAAAAATTGCGATCGCGACGTGATGACGAGCGATCGCCCGATACTCAAGCTAATCGAAACCGTCCAAAACCCTGATGGCAGTAAAAATTGGGTGGAAACCACAAAGATTCCGCTGCACGATCGCACCGGGCAAGTGATGGGGATTGTGGCTATCTTTGAGGATATCACCGATCGCATCCAAGCCGAAGCCGCCCTGCGAATCAGTGAGGAAAAGCTGCGATCGCTCTTTGAACTTTGTCCCTTGGGGATTACCCTCAATGATCTCCAAGGTCAATTTATGGAAGCTAATCCTGCCGCCTGCAATATCACCGGCTATACTCTAGAAGAATTAAATCAGTTGAGCTATTGGGATTTAACCCCAACAGAGTACGCCGAGGATGAGGCAAGGCAATTAGAATCCCTCCATACCATCGGACGATATGGTCCTTACCAGAAAGAGTATATCCACAAGCAAGGACATCGGGTTGCGGTAGAACTGCTTGGGTTAAGATGTGAGGGGTCCGATGGGGGACAATATATTTGGTCAGTTATCGCTGATATTACCAAACGAAAAGCTGCCGAAAAAGCCTTACGAGAGAGTGAATCTCAGACTCGCGCCCTGCTTGAAGCCATTCCGGATATGATGCTGCGATACAATCGGGATAAAGTCTTCATAGATTATCAATCGTCCCAACAGGTCTCCCTTTTAGTACCACCGGAGCAATTTTTGGGCAAAAACCTCTCTGAAATCTTGCCTCCATTTCTGGCTGAACTCACCGAGCGGGCGATTACAGATACTTTTAATAGCCAACAAATCCAACTCATAGAATATGATTTGATCATGCCCGACGGAGTGCGAAACTACGAAGCTCGGTTTTCACTCTGTGGGGATGATGTGTTTTCGATGATTCGGGATATTACCGATCGCAAACAAGCAGAAGTGCGACTCCAAGCCTTGCTCAAGCGCACCCAACTGTTAAATCATATCAGTACAGAAATTCGCAATTCTCTCGAACTCGATACAATTTTGCAGAATGCCGTTAATGCAATTTTTGCAGAAATCGATTTAGATATCTGTACCTTCGTCTGGTATCACACCGAAACCGAAAATCAGACTTTAGAAGTGGTTAAAGAGCAGAAAAACCCTCAACTGGCCAGTTGGATCGGTTTCTATCCTATAGAAAATTATCCTCGATTGCGTGAGCAAATTATAACTGAAAAAATTTATCGCTTGGACAGCATTGCCAATTGCACTGATGAGCCGTTAAAAGCCTTTTGCGAACAGGCAGGGATTGGAACATATTTAATTTTACCCCTCCATACAGCTGGCGCGCAAATGGGTGGATTTGAAATGGGTAGAATCGCCAGCGATCATCCCTGGCAGGATGACGAACTGGAACTATTGGACAACATTGGAACTCAGGTAGTGATCGCCATCTATCAAGCGCAACTCTACCAAGATTCTCAAGCCAAAAGCCAAGAACTCCAACAAGCGTATCGCGAACTGCAAGATACTCAAGTCCAGTTAATTCAAGCCGAAAAAATGTCCAGTCTCGGTCAGTTAGTGGCTGGGGTTGCCCATGAAATTAATAACCCAGTGAGTTTTATTTATGGCAACTTGGCTCACACATCGGACTACACGGATCATTTGTTAGAACTGATTCAGCTTTACCAAAACTGCTATCCCAATCCCCCCGATGAGATTACGCAATTCATGGAAGAGATTGAATTAGATTTTCTAATCAGTGATTTTCCTAAAATTATCAACTCCATGAAATATGGAGCCTCGCGAATTCGCGATATTGTCCAGTCTCTACGGACATTTTCCAGACTAGACGAAGCAGCGGTTAAAGCGGTAGATATCCATGAAAATATTGACAGTACCTTAGTGATTTTACACAATCGCTTAAAGGGTCATGGGAGAGTTTCCGAGATTCAAGTCATCAAGCAGTATGGGAACTTACCCCAGGTTGAATGTTCTAGCAGTCTGCTGAATCAGGTATTTATGAATCTGTTAATGAATGCGATCGAGGCCATTGAAGAACGGCGAAACCGTTTGAACCCTGAGCCCCTATCTGATTATGTAGGCTGTATTACCTTGAAGACACAGCTACTCAAAAATCGGGTCTCGATTGTGATTCAAGACAATGGCATGGGTATGAACGCCTTGGTTCAAGAAAAGTTATTTAATCCGTTTTTTACGACCAAGGCGATCGGTAAAGGAACCGGGATGGGATTGTCAACCAGCTATCAAATTGTCACAGAAAATCATCAAGGAACCTTACGCTTTTCTTCGACGGAAGGTGTGGGGACCGAATTTGCGATCGAGTTACCCTTAAAATAATCTCAACAGAACC
>NZ_JAFLQW010000318.1 GCF_017313335.1 Phormidium pseudopriestleyi FRX01
ATTTAGAACCTGATGTGACTCCTGAAATTGAAGACAATCAGGACGATGAACCCATCGATGATGAAATTCCCCCCATCGAAGATCCAGAAGGAGAGGATACCAGTGGAGAAATAGAGGACGACCCTATAGATGAAAATGATGGGGATGACAGTAGTGGGGATGACAGTGAAACCAGCGTAACCGTCACTTATGCCGACGCTACGAGTGGTATTATTGCTGACCTTTCCGAAGGGATAGTCACCCGTTTGTTTACCACCACTGAAGATGTTACTTTTAAGATTTTGCCCTTGGGAGACTCCAATACAAGGGGCTATCCAAATCAGGCTGCGATTGGAGGATATCGAACCCGTTTGTGGGAAAGATTAGTCGAAGATAATGGGTTTAATATCGACTTTGTGGGTCAGGCTAACAGTGGACCAGAAAATATTGATAAAAACCATGAAGGCAGGGGGGGCCTCACTATCACTCAACTCATTGACAATAGCATCGAGCCCACAGGATTTAATCAGCCTACAGTCCCCCTTTACACGACCATAGAAGATGCATTAAATTATGCTCAACCCGATGCCGTTTTATTGATGGCGGGTACAAATGATATTATTCAGAATAAACCCGTAGAAACAGCCCTCACAGACTTGGGGATTTTAGTGGATCGGATTGTCACAGCCATGCCAGATACACAAGTGCTGGTAGGCTCGATTATTCCCAACTCTAGTAATGCAAATCGGCAACAACGAACCACCGAATTTAGTCAGCAAATTGAGGAAATTGTTGTTACACCCCGAGCTAATTCTAACCCCAATATCCGGCTTGTGGATTTGTTTAATCTGCCGTTTGTCACTGGAGACTATGATGACGATGGCGTTCACTTAGCCGCTAGTGGCTATGATAAATTAGCGGATGAATGGTATTCCGAGATTCGGATGTTGCCCAGCGGTGAAGAGACCCTCACCGATGTTCAAAATATCATAGGTTCCGCTTATGATGATACGCTCATCGGAGATGACCAATCCAATGTTATCCGAGGCGGTGAGGGTAATGACTGGCTGATTGGGGGTGCCGGTGAAGATACCTTTATTTTAGCGTCCGGGGAAGGAACGAATACGATCGCTGATTTTGAAAGTAGTATCGATCGCCTCGGATTATCAGACGGATTGGAGTTTGAGCAGCTTTCCATTTCCCCCGGCAATGATGATGCCAGTCAGACTCAGATTGCGATCGCCGATACCGGCGAATCCCTGGCAATCCTACTCGGCATTGATGCCAGCATGATTAACGCTGATGATTTTATCCTCGTTTAATCAATACCCTGCTGTTTTGTTACTTCAGTGACAAACGATTGCGAATCTAAATCAATTGGACAATTCCTCATACCGGAGTGGGAGCATCTTGCTCCCTACTGCTCATCGGGAGCAAGATGCTCCCACTCCTCAATTCTGTAGTCAGACTGCTGCAAGACTTGCTATATAACGTTCAAGCCCGAAAAATAATATATTACTTCAAATTGGCCAATCAAACAACCCCTGAGAGCCGATGACAATCTAAAAAATTTCAGGCACACTAAACCTGTTGAAATAAAACATCGGAAAACACCTTGTTATTCAACTCTTACGAATTCATTTTTATCTTTTTACCCCTTGCCCTGATTGTTTTCTTCGGTTTAAGCGCCTATCGACAGGTCAAGGCTGCAACACTGTGGCTTCTGTTAGCCTCCCTCGTATTTTATGGATACTGGCGAATCAGTTACATCCCTCTATTAGTGATTTCTGTCCTGGGTAACTATTACTTTGGGCGGTGGATAGATGGGGTGCAACCCGGAACCCGAAAGGCCAAAACCTTATTATGGGCCGGAGTTCTCTTTAATTTAGGGATTCTAGGGTATTACAAATATGCGGGTTTTTTGATTGCCTCTATCAATGGACTCTTTCAAACCCAGTTTCCCGTTCCCGCCATCGAACTACCGTTAGGAATTTCCTTCTACAGCTTCACTCAAATTGCCTATATCGTCGATGCTTATCGGGGACAAACCAAAGATTATCAATATGACTTGGTGTCCTATAGCCTGTTTGTAACCTTCTTTCCCCAACTAATTGCGGGACCGATTTTACGACATAACGAACTCATTCCACAATTTCAAAAACTCCGTAAATTCGTTTTTAATCATAAGAACTTTGCCATTGGATTAAGCTTTTTCATCCTAGGATTGGGTAAAAAAGTGCTAATTGCTGATACAGTATCCCCTTGGGTGGGGACCGTGTTTGAGCGGGCAGATTCTGTCACATTTATCGAAGCCTGGGTGGGTGCGATCGCCTATACGTTACAACTGTATTTTGATTTTTCGGGCTATTCCGATATGGCGATCGGATTAGGATGGATGTTCAACTTCCGCCTCCCCATTAACTTTGATTCTCCCTATAAATCCACCTCTATCGTAGACTTCTGGCGACGGTGGCATATTACCTTATCCTTCTTCCTGCGAGATTACCTCTACATTTCTCTTGGGGGAAGTCGTCGAGGACAACTACGGCGATACATCAACCTGCTAATTACCATGCTACTCGGTGGATTGTGGCATGGGGCAGGATGGACCTATATTCTCTGGGGATGGCTGCATGGCAGTTTCCTCGTCATCAATCACGGGTGGCAACGCTTGGGACTGAAAATGCCCGGGGCGATCGCCTGGGTGATAACTTTTCTCGCCGTGGTGTTGAGTTGGGTCGTATTTCGGGCCGAAAATATTGCCCAAGCTGGACAAATTATCCAAGCAACTGTTGGCTTAAAAGGGATTATTTTAACCCCAGATTTTCAACCCATTTTAGGCTGGTTACCCCAGTCAGTCGTCCAGTTTCGTGAAGTAGCCGAACTCCCTTCTTTGCCACCGAATTACCGCCAAAGTTTTGTCATTTTGGGACTGTTGTTAATGGGAACCGTTTTGTTACCCAATACCCAGCAAATGGTTGAGCGGTTTAAACCAACAATGGGATGGGCTGTAGGACTCAGTGCAGTCGCCCTAGCCTGCCTACTTTCCCTGAACCGAATTTCTGAATTTCTGTACTTCCAATTTTAATCCACAGGGTTTCTTATGAAAAATTATCGTCGATTTAACTTCGCCTTTTTTGGCCTCACCATACCCGGATTATTAGCCGTGGGCTTATTTAATATTGGAGTTGATCCATACGGGGTGATGAATAGCCCTCAATGGCGGCTCAATCGCTTAAAAACCGAACAATTTAATCATGTTCGCCTATTTAAAGCCACTTCAGTCACTCGCATTGCCCCGAAAACTGTTTTATTAGGCTCATCCCGCACCGATTTAGGACTGGACCCGAAACACCCTGCCCTAGCTAAAGGTAAACCCGTCTATAATTTAGGACTGGTGGGTCCGAATATGTATGAAGTAAAACGGTATTTTGACCATGCGATCGCCAACCAACCAGATTTACAAACCGTCGTTCTGGGGGTGGATTTCTTTATGTTCAATGAATATAAAATCCATCCTGCTGACTTTGAAGAAGCCCGCTTAGAACGAGACAACCTCACCCCCCAAGAATTGCTGAATGTTACCCTTTCCATAGGGGTAACCCGGTCGAGTTTAGGCACAATTAAAAATAGCTGGCAATCCCAAGCAAATTTCTTATACCATGACAATGGCTTTCGCTATGTTCATAATAACGAACCGGACAATCCTCTGCCCCAGGAATTTAAAAACATGATTTGGGGATTTTTTCGAGAAGAAGGATATTATCCCCGCTATAAATTATCCCAAGGTTTTTTAAATGACTTGCGAGAATTAGTCGAAATTTGTAAAAGTCGAAATATCGAGTTAAAAATATTTATTTCTCCCTCTCATGCCACCCAATGGGAAGCTTTGCGACTGGCGGGACATTGGGATGATTTTGAACAGTGGAAACGGGAATTGGTCGCGATTGCCCCGGTTTGGGATTTTTCAGGATATCATACGATTTCTACCGAACCCATCAGCGAGAAGATGACCTATTATTGGGACAGTTCCCATTATCGACAAGAAGTCGGCAATCTCATCCTCAATCGCCTGTTTGACTATGAACCCGCCTCAGTTCCCTCAGATTTCGGCCCTCTGCTGACCCCAGAAAACGTAGAGGAGCACCTCGTCGAGATCCGACGCGATCGCGAATCCTGGGCGAATGCCAATCCCGAGGAGATCGCCTTCGTGGAGGAGTTAAAACCATAACAGTTGGCAGGGAACCCAGCACAGAAGACGGTCCCCGGGAAAGGGCGATCAATGTCAAATAATCCAGATCAAACCGACACCTTTGAGAGTGTCGGTTTGATTTGGATTATTTGTGAAGAATTATGCAATTGATGAGACTGTACGGATTCCTGGGATTCGTTGGGGAAAACGGGTCTGGAATCGCTCAGTCAAAAAGGGAGTCGATCGGGTCAATCCCTGAGAGTCCCCTGGGCGATCGCGCCTATTCCAGGGGTTAAATTCTGGAAGGAATCTCAACTCTAGGTTAAGATATCCGGATGCCTCTGGAAACCGATGCCCCTAACCCCCCAAGCTATTTGCTCATGCCACCGACAACCTCCATCTTCCACCGAATCGATTCGCAAACGAACCAAAAGCTGCCATTAGAAGGCGATCGCCCGGGAGAATCCACCCCTGGGATGCTTACCCTGCGGGAACTGGCGGCCCAAATTAATCGCGAACATGAACGCTGTCAACAGTCGGTGGCGATCGGACTCCTGCACGCTTGCACCGCTGGACAACTGCTGATTCAGGCCAAATATCGCGTACCCTTGCAAAAATGGCACGTTTGGTTGGCTGCTCATTGTAACGTTCCAGAGGCCACCGCACAAACCTATATGGAAATGGCCTGGGGATGGCCCTCGGTGAAACAAGAACCAGCGATCGCCCGCCAACGGCAAACCGTCGATTTAGAGGAGGGGACCCAAGAAACCGCAGAATCGCCAACCGGGACCGAAGTGAGGGAAGATGGGTTAGAACCGCCTTTAGTCGTGAATGCTCAACTGATGTCGGAGACAGCACAACGGGTCACCTTTGTGTCCCTACTCCAACGACCCAAAGCTGAACCGCGATCGCGAATTTTGCGGACCGAACCGAGAAAAAGCAAACCCAGTGAAGTCCAGAAAGAGACTCAACCGGAGGATCTAAATATACCCAGAACCTTGACCTTGTGGATTCCCGGGTCAGTCACTCCAAAAGCACGACCTCGGGTGACTGCCAACGGGACATATTTACCCAAACGGTATCGGGAATGGAGACTGCGTGCGGAAGGGGAGATCATCATGCAAGTGCATCAGATGAATCCGTTACCGCAGTTACCCATTGAACGAGCAGCCGTGCGGATTATCTTACGGGGTAAACATAGAGGAGATGGGGACAATGCGATCGGCAGTGTGTGCGATGCCTTAGTCAGTGCCGGAATCTTCACAGCCGACAGCCTCAAACAGATTCCCTTCGGCAGTTGGCGGCATATCCCCGACGGAGAAACCGGCGTCAAAATTCAAATCGAATCAATGGCACAACTGATTTCAGCATGAACTGAGTTGAGACTCAGGCACTTACTTTATATTATATATCATAAATTTAATTTTATATAATTTTAAATTAAAAATTTCTTTATTATCAAAAATCAGCCTTTATATACAATTAACTAAGTTTACGCCCCTACAACTCTTGAAACTTAGGATAGCAACACCGGAGACCAACCCACCAAAAGCCGCAGAGGGTTTGGTCTCCAAAACCCTACATGAAACAACGATTTTTCGTCATTAAATTTACCATCTTGACA
>NZ_JAFLQW010000165.1 GCF_017313335.1 Phormidium pseudopriestleyi FRX01
CCCCACCCTAGCCCTCCCCTTGCCAAGGGGAGGGGACCGGATGTGTTCTTAAGCGTAAAAAACCTATTCTTGTAAGGGAGCAATTGTAGGGTGGGCATTGCCCACCGAACAGAAGGTGGGCATTGCCCACCCTACTCCTTTGCGTGACAACCCCCGGCGGGTGTGGCTTAATCGTCAAACAACTCCGGTAAGCGATCGCGCAATTCCTGATTCAACTGGGGGAGGCGATCGCGCAGGGACAAATACCACTGGTGACGTTCCCGGTAATGCTGAGAAAGCAAGCGATTTTCAGCCACCCACCGATAAGCATTCTGCCCTAAACCCCTGCGCAAATCCAGATCCAGGATTAAAGATTCTAATTTTTTGCCAAACTCCCCTTCCGACCGATAAATTAACCCCGTTTCTCCCTCAATAATTGTTTCTTCATACACCGTTGGACTCGCCACTACCGCCACACCATGACCGGCACATTCCAGAAACTTTAAATCCGACTTCATACTATTAATCCGAGTCGGAGTCAGGGGCAGCAGCGCCACATCACAGCTATGCAAAACCTCCTGATAAGTTTCATAAGGAGAAAAGGGTGAAAACTCTTTATTCTTGACCTGCAACTGCTCAAAAAACTGGCGATCGTGCAGCACTTTCACTCGCACCTGCTGCTGGTATTTTTGCAGAACTCGATTCAACTCAGGGATAATCGGTTGCCAATCCGCCTCACGATTAAGCGCCCCGAAAAAGATAGTACAAGTCTCGTCATCAGCATAGGTTCGTTGGGGCGGTAAATAGCCCAAATGATTTTTAAAGACTGCCACATTGGGATTATATTGGCGTAAAAAATCCGCCAAGGGTTCCGTAGAAGTTTGCACACCATGACAACCGCGATAACTCAGAAAGAGATTCTTTTCATATTCCGGACGACGCAGAGGGTCATCATCAATTTCTGCCACAATTACATATCCCCGTTGCAGCAATTGTTTGAGCTTAACAATGTCCTCGGGATAGTCCATAATGGTGCGCTGCCAAATAAAGACCTTTTCCTCTTGAGGGAGGGCCGCATTCACATCGGCAGTCCGCACATCAGAGAGAGTTCGCACTCCCGGAATCGTCGCACTCAGGCGATCGGGTTCTAAAACCCGAGGGCGATCGCATCCCGTCGGGGCCATAATAATTGTCTGAATTAACAACCGTCTGGGCGGCACTTCCGACTTAATTCCTCTCACCACATATTGAATCGCCCCCGTCTGAGTTTCAAACGCTTGCGGGTCAATTCCTAACCCTTGAACCACCGGGGCCATTAACTGCTGGAACTGTTGAAAAGCCGGAGGTTTCCGTCCCCGAGTTTGGATTTCATAACTCTGTAATCCCGCCTGAAGGAATAACTTTTTGACCTCATCTAACGTAAAAAACCGTAAATGAGTGCGATCGAGCAAACCTTGGTCCTGATACTCCCAACTCCCCCGCAACAAATTAACAATCGCCGTCCAATGTTGAATATTCGGAATACAAGCCAAAACCTGCCCCCCCTCCTTCAACCACTTCACCTGATGCTGGAGAACCGCCCAAGGATCAACCAAATGTTCCAACACATCACCATACACCAAACAATCAACAGTCCCCGCCTCAAACCTCAGCCGCTCATCCTCCAAATCCTCAACATTCGCAACAATTACCTCATCCAACCGTTGCGCCGCCACCGCTGCCGCCCCCTCATTAATTTCCACCCCAATATAACGCCCATGAGGATTAATCCGCTTATATTGCGCCCCCATCGCCCCGGCACCACAACCCACCTCAATAATCACCCCAGCATCCGCCGGTAAAACCTTCAACAAATCCGGATTCACCCGGTCATAATAATCAAAATCAGTCATAAATAATTCATCCCTTCCTTCTATAAATCTCTTCTCTAAATCCCTTCCGTGAAAATCCGTGTAATCAGTGGTTCACCCCTCCCACCTCAGCAACCTCCCAATTTTTTCACTCCAAACCCTCCCAAAATGCTCCACCTCCAAAAAATTAGCCATCAAAGGTGCCGGTTTATAAACTTTAAACGTCCGCATAATCCCCAGAGTCGCCGCACTTTCCAAAGGACCGACAAACCGGGTATCTCGGTCTAAAAAATAGGGTTGTTGCACCCAGTATTCCATCTGGCGGGCATTTAAGAAATAACAGCCCGAATGGGGATTGCTGGTGCGTTGAAAGGTGACGGATGTCCCCATAATGATGCCAGTGAGTTGAGGTTGTTCTTGAACATTTTGATAGGTTGTAGTAATTTGGGGGTGAAGTTCGCCATCGATGTAGGTTTTGCCGATGCCTGGGTGGGTGGATTGCTCATAGCGGTTGGGTTGGAGGAGATGGCGATCGCCCGCTTGTTGGTTAAACCAATTCAGTTTGATAAAAAACCAGGGGTCGTGCAAAATCAGGTCATCTTCCAGAAAACAGTAATAATCATACCCGCCTAAGCGTTCTTTCAAGAGTGCCTGACACTCAAATCCCAGCAGCAGATGTTTGGCATTAGTGGGGTGATGGGTCCATAAATGGGAGGGGAGAGGAAGGCGATCGAGAATATGGTAGCCTTGGGTCGTGCAAATCACAATCTCAATTTCTGTCTGTAGCGATTGATTGGCAGGTAAAGCAACCCGGTTAGCATAATCCGTGGCATACTGGGAGTTTCCAAATAACTGGTGCAATGCGGTGAGGTTTTGGGTGAGTGCTTGAATGCGCGGGTTGGGATCGTTGCGTTGAGCGCCATATTTGCCAATCCCATCCGGGTTGAAAAAGTGAGACAGGGTAAATAGGATCCGCATAGAGAGTTTAGGCTTTAATTCCGATGAAGTTTGAGGATTGTTCGCGACAGTTAATGACGACCTTTGCCACAATTTTAGATCCAGAACGTCAGGGGACGGCGATTGAAATTGGGGTAGGAACGCAGGATTATTATTTTGTGGATTTTGTCAAGGCGGGGTTTCCAACCTTGGCGGTGGAACCGGCACCAGCAGAGGAGGTGCGGGTCACTTGTCAGCAGTTGAATGTCCCTCTGGAACAAGCGGCGATCGCCGAAAAAAATGGGGAAGTCACTCTGTATTTGGGAGAATATCAAGGGGAGCTTAATGTCAATTTGAACTCCTTAAATCCGGATTGGTGGGGAGTGGTAAACCAACAACAGTCTGAGTCTCCCCATCGGGATAGAATCCCTACTAGCCTAACTGTGCCTGCTTTAACCTTAAAAACTTTACTACAAAATCGCGGAATTGAACGGCTTTCTATTTTAAAAGTTGATACAGAAGGCAGTGAATTTGGGATTATTAATGGACTGCGGGAGATTCCTGCACAAACTTTACCCAGTTTGGTGCAATTTGAATATGGTGGGGGAGGCGATCGCCTGAGTCAGGAAGGGGGATGGAATCCCAAATATTTTAAGAGTACCCAGGATTGTTTACAAGTATTAAAATCCCTCGGATATGAGTGGTTAGTGTTGATTGACCGGGAGTTACCGAGACCCTGCTCTTTTTCCCTTCAAGAGATTAATAATTTTGAGGATATCTTTCATCCCCTCTCCCATGTCGGCAATGCGATCGCCTGCAAAACCCTCGAAATTACTTCACAAATTAACTTAGAATCTCTGTGTCAGCCTTATCTGAATTATTCCAGGAAATTAGCAGCCAGTTTAGTTAATCTGGGTTCATCCAAACTCGTTCATTCCTTTAAATATGTTCTGCCCTATGTCATCATTCATCAGTATAAGATAAAACGCCGTCCCTTGCGGGTCCTAGAGTATGGACCCGGATGTAACACAGAGCAGTTTATTAAATCATTAGTCTGTCAGCAAGTAGTGTCTGTCGAAGACAATGCCGGGTGGTATGAAAAATTTGCGCCCATAGTCAAATCAGCCCAAGGAATAGAGATTGACTATCGATTAATTGAGGTTAAAAGTGAAGAAGGAAAAGCCTATTTAGGGGGACATTGCTGGACTGAATCCGAGATTTTAGAGTATTGTGAATACCCGCTCAAATATGGCCCGGGATATTTTGATATTATCTTTATCGATGCAGGCGATCGCCAGGACGAAGTAACCATCAAAGGTCGCACTTATCCCGGATGTCCCGTTCGCAATATCTGTTTAGAACTGGCCCATACCCTATTAGCAGATGATGGAGTCGTTGTTCTCCATGACGTACCCGGTCCCTTTCCTACAATTAATCGGTCCTTAGTAGAACCGATTCAAACATTTTCCGTTGTTAAAAGTTTCCCTCGATTTTGTACAACTTTGCTCTCTAATTCTCTTAATTTAGACGAGTTTCAAGGGTTTATTTCTAGTTTTTATCCCAAGACTATTCCTCAAGACTCTGTAAAACCTGCAATTCCCTCTAGTCCTGGGAGTTCCAATTCTGACCCGAAAATGTTGAATTTATCCCAACTCTTAGAGGAACATTCTATCAAACCTCTGGGAGTCATTCATGTCGGTGCGAATGAAGGAGAAGAACTAAAAACTTATCAGGATATTGGCATCAAAAAGGTCTTATTCATTGAAGCCAATCCAGCCGTTTTCAAACTATTAAAATCTAACTTGAGTGGCGTTCCCAACCTGATTGGGGTGAATTGTGCCATCTCCAATGTCAATGGAACTGCTACCTTGCACGTCACATCAATGGATGCAGCTAGTTCTATTTTACCCTTGAAACGGGTTAAAGAGTATTATCCCGAGATTCGAGAAACCCATCAAATTCAGGTTCAATGTAAAACCCTGGATACTCTGTTGGAAGAACTCGGGTTAAATCCAGCAGATTTTAATCTATTAAATTTAGATATCCAAGGGGCCGAATTTTTAGCCCTTCAAGGCGCAAAAAATCTGCTGCAACATATCGAAGCGATTAATACCGAAGTCAATTACGAGGAATTGTATGAAGGGACGCAATTAATTGACAAACTCGATGAATTATTAGCCGAATCCGACTTTGAGCGCGTTGCCACAATCACCCCCTATCATCCTTCCTGGGGAGATGCGTTTTATGTCAAAAAGCCGGTGATTAGTCTCTCTACCCTGGGTACCAATGGACGGTTTGCCAATCAACTCTTTCAGTATGGGTTTTTGAAACTTTACGCGCAAACCCATCATCTGCGGATAGAAACTCCGGAGTGGATTGGACAGTATTTATTTGGACATCAAGACCCCCCCTTGTCTAAAAATCTACCGGAAGTCAGAGATATCAGTACCCGCGCCAATGAATCGCCGATTTTGCAACGAAAAACACCCTTAAAAAATGTTGATATTTGGGGCTATTTTCAATTTAATACTCAGTATTATTCCCCTTATAAAGACGAGTTTTGTCGCTTGTTTGAACCCGTCCTAGAGGTCAAACAACAACTAGATAAAGTGCGCGATCGCCTCCTGTCTCAAGGCAAAACCATTGTCGGATTACATATCCGACTCAAAGATTATGGCTTTTCCTACTTTTTCATCGCCCCCCTCATCTGGTATAAAACCTGGTTAGCCAAAATCTGGAATACCCTAGAACAACCTGTTTTATTCATTGCCAGTGACGAACCGGAAAAAGTCCTGCCGTATTTTGCCGAATATCAACCCGTTACCGCCAAATCCCTGGGGGCCGACTTACCGAAAGCTGACTTTTATCCAGATTTTTACTTACTAAGTCACTGCGATATTCTAGCCATTTCTAACAGCACCTTTTCCTTTGTCGCCTCCATGCTCAATCGGCGGGGAAACTGCTTCATGCGACCCCAATTGTCTGCGCAATCCTTGATTCCCTACGACCCTTGGAACAGTGAACCGATTTTGCATGATGCCAAAGTGCCGAGGAAGTATGAACCCGCTTGCTTGCGTCCCCTGCGAGAGCTTTTCGCCGATCGCTGGTTGAGTTTAACCGGCGAGAAGCTCAAACTCAGCTACTTGAGTGGCGTGGGTATGGATGCTAAAATAGTGCTCGATAAAGGGGTAAAAAATGAACCATTGACGGACAATGAAAGACAGTTAGTCCAACGGTTAAATTCAGAGATTAGCCTCCGGTTGGATCAGCCAAAAGCGATGCAATCCTTTCTCATCGCGATGTTGTATCGGGATGCCTATCAACTTCCTTTCCCCTATAACGGCGCGGCGATTCCCAAGTGGTTTTTATCGGATTTTTGGCAGTTTTTATTTGCAACACCCAGCGCATTTTCGGAACCCAGAGAACCGGAACAATACTTTCATTACATCGAGGGATTGGTAAATTATCTCCATTCCCATCTGTTGCAAAATCCCAATTCCGACCTGTGGCGGTATCTTGCCTTATGTTTTATCCAATCCCATAATTTTAAAACCTTATCTGCTTGGGAAGGGAATGGGTTGGAAATTGCCCAGAAACGGGGGGAAATTCTGGAATTGACTCTGAAAACTTTGGGGCAAACCCTGGATTATAATTGTCCCCCTCGTCCCCTTTCTCGGGAGAAAATTCGCCTGGGAATTCTGCAACATAACTTTTTTGCGGCGAAGGAAACGCTGGTCACTTTGGCTGCATTTAAGCATTTAGACCGACAGAAATTTGAGATTCGGTTGTATGCGATCGCCCTTCAAGAGACCCCCTTGCAACAAACCTGCAAAACTTGTGCAGATAGCTTAGTGCAGCTACCCCAGAAATTAGGGGAACAAGTAGATAAAATTCGGGGTGATGAGTTGGATATTTTACTCATTGGTAGCGAAATTTCCAGCAATACCAATGCGATCGCCCTATTAGCTTGCCACCGCTTGGCCCGGGTCCAATGTACCGGGGCCTGGGTCCCCACCACCACCGGACTGCGCAATATGGACTACTACATTACCGGGGATTTGATGGCAGGACCCAGGTTCCAAGAATACTATCAGGAACGAGTGGTTACGGTAGAAGGGTCCGGACTCTGTTTTTACCGTGGAACGACCTCCCCAAACCTGGAAAAGCGAATCCAACCGACGCGCCATCGTTGGGGGACTCCGGAGGAAACCGTCATCTTCATTTCCGGGGCCAGTATCAACAAAATCGGTCCTCAGATTCGGGAAACCTGGGCCAAAATTTTGGCAGCAGTGCCTAATTCGATATTAGTGTTATATCCGTTTGGAGGAATGGGGGCAAAATTTTATCGCACCAGTCCCTACGATAATCAGACCCAAATGGTATTCCAGGGATATGGAATTGACCCTAAGCGGTTCGTAGTTATAGAGAAGTTGAATTCTTTAGAGGAGTTGAAAGACTGTTTGCAGCAAGCAGACTTGTATTTAGATGCTTACCCGGATACCGGGGATTTGTCCCTAGTCGATCCGTTAGAAGTAGGACTGCCGATGGTGGTTTGGGAGGGGTCAGCCCCACAAACCAGGCGATCGCCTGCCCTATTGCGAGAGTTGCACCTTGGAGAATGGATTGCCCCGAGTGAATCGGCCTACATTGATTTAGCGGTGTCCCTAGGGACGAATCCAAGGCAACGGGAACAGTATCGGCAGCAACTTCACCAGGGTTTCCCGAATATAGGGCCTTGTCTGGATACCCGAGCTTATTCCGCTAAAATCGGAGCACTCTTGGAAAAACTGGTTAAACCCCAAATTTGAACCCAGTTCAAGGAAAAATAGCACAGGGGGACATAAAGTAGGATGACAGGGGTGAGGTGGGCAACCTGTTTAATGAAACCAATCCCGGTTGACTAGCGTCCCCGGTAGTAGAGAGAACTCAACGGCGTATCTACTAAGATAGAAAAAGAGCAGTCAAATTTTTTTCAGGGCAGCAACGGCAATCGGGAAGGGTCAGACAACAACAGGATCAACGATCAACGATGGGATGAGCGATGTATGGAATATTCCGGAGTCGGTTTATCTGTGATGCCTTGATCTGTCCTCCAGGGGTAAGTCTATATCGACATTGACCCGTCCAATCGTGCCATCCAAGCGAGTTTGACCGCCCTTTTATGATGGGAGAGCATCACCCAATTGCCCGAAACCCGAACCAAAACTCAATTCAGGAAACAAAAAGTGCTGGCAATGCCAACTAGGATTGGTTATATTTGTGGTCTTGTAGAGGTTGAACATGAGTGACCTTTTCCAAGTTGGCGACATAACGATTAAAGCTGAAGACATCCCCGCCTTATTAAAGCGGTATCAGTTAGATCTGCAATTTTGTCGGGGTGTTGTCCTAGATCAAGGAATAGCCGAGGCAAATATCACCTGCAACGATGAAGAACGCTTAAGAGCGCTTGAAGACTTTGCAGTGCAGCAAAAGCTCACCTCCCCAGAAATCCGGGAGGCGTGGCTCAAAAGCCAAGGCATGACCGAAGAACAGATGCAGGAGTCTGTGGTGCGACAGTTATTAATAAAAAAATTCAAGACAACAACCTGGGGGCCAAAAGTTCAAAGTTATTTTATGACACGCAAAAGCGACCTCGATAAAGTCGTTTACTCCTTAATTCGTACTCAGGATCCGGGTTTGGCCCAAGAAATTTATTTTCGGATTTCTGAAGGGGAACAAAGCTTTGCAGATGCGGCGCAGGAATACTCAAAAGGTCCAGAAAGCCAAACTGGGGGATTGCTGGGACCCGTTGCGGTCTCTCAACCCCATCCCCTGATTGGTAAACTGTTGTCGATTAGTCAACCGGGGCAACTCTGGCCGCCTCGACAATTGGATGTATGGTTCGTGATTATTCGATTAGAAAAATTTATTCCAGCCCAACTGGATGACAATATGCGTCGGCAATTAATCGACGAGATGTTTGAAAATTGGTGGCGAGAACAGGTGCAAAAAGTCGGGTCATTGCAGTCTATCGCGGGTTAGGCGCAGGTTTGTTTCATCATGACATCAACAATCGATATTTCTCAAATTTCAGAATTTTTAGCGAAAACGGCCCCATTTAATCGCCTCAGCGATCGGGCTTTGGAAAATCTGGCCACCCATTGCGAACTGTTGCGGTATCGGACGGGTCAACCGATTTTTGAGCTGGGCAAAATGCCGACTCAAGTGGCGGTGATCTACGAGGGCCAAGTGCGGGAATTGGCCCATGACCAACGCAGCCAAAGTATGGTCAGTTTGCGGTTAGCGGGTCCCGGAGAAATTCTCGGGTGGGGCAGCTTGATTCGAGGGGTGGCCGTAGATAGTGCGATCGCCTCTCGGGAAGTGATCTGTGTCTGCATCCGGGCCAGTACCTTCTTAGAGCAGGTGAAATCGGAAAATGTCTTCCGAGAAGCCTTTGAGCAACAGGCCGCCTTGAATGAGGTGTTTGAGCTACTCTCCGGGGAACTTCAGCGCCGAGCCGATGCGACTACCAATGCCAAAGACTTGACCCTGCAATTCCAACCCCAAGCGGTGGTGATTAACATCCCCAAAGGGAAAGCGAATTTAACCGAACTCGATCGCGATCACCTCTGGTTTCTCAGTAGCGGAACCATTGGGGAATTGGACAGAGGCAGCCGCCTGATGGTGGATGCCAACACCATTGGCAAACTCCCTTGCCCGACCGGGGCCAGAGTGATTGGCTTACCCCTGTTTGATTTAGCCGGAACTCAGGTAAATCCCCAGGACAACGGGGGTGCGATCGCCGATTCACATCATGCGATCGCCCCGACGACCCCCATCACCCCGACAGTAGTAGATCCCATTCCCTACGCCCCCGATCGCCCCCCGGTGATGGAAGCCGAAGAGAACACCCCCCGGGGCAAAGTTAAATATCCCTTCATGCGGGGAAGAGGCCCGATTCAAGGGTCTTTGGCTTGTTTTCAAATGTTGGGGAAACAATACCAAATTCGGGTGCGCCGTGACGTGGTGCAGCGCGTCTTGGAAAATCAATATAACTCCCACGGCAAACTGACCCTGCAATCCTGTGGGTCCGTCGCCGCCATGATGGGATTTAACGGGCAGTTAGTCACCGTCCCAGTTGAAGTCATCTCCCGACTCAAAGCACCGGCAATGATTCGCTGGGAAAATAGCTTTGCCCTCTTATTCAGCGTCAGCGATCGCGAAATCGTTGCCGCCATCCCCTCCAAAGGCATCATTCGCCGCAAACCCCAAAAATTCCTCCAGGAGTGGCAACTCGTCACCCCCACAGAAGAAGGCAAAGAAGGCACCGAACAAGTCCTCCTCCTAGTCCCTCCCCCCGAAGACAAACAAGACACCTTTAACTTCTGGTGGTTTCTCCCGGAATTAGGCAAATATAAAAGCGTCCTAGTCCAAGTCTTCCTCGCCTCCTTCTTCGTTCAACTCTTTGGGTTAGCCAACCCCCTAATCACCCAGGTGATTATCGATAAAGTCATCGGTCAAAGAAGCCTAGAAACCCTAGATATTCTCGGCATCTTAATGGTTTTAGTGGCCGTGTTTGAAGGGGCGCTCACCTGGTTACGCACCTATTTATTCGTAGACACCACCAACCGAATCGACTTGAATCTTGGGTCCCAGGTAATCGACCACCTGCTGCGACTCCCCCTCGGCTACTTCGATCAACGGCGTGTCGGTGAACTCGCCGGACGGGTGAGCGAACTGGAAAAAATTCGCCAATTCCTCACCGGGACCGCCCTCACCGTCGTTCTCGATGCCTTATTTTCGGTGATTTATATCGCCGTCATGCTCTCCTACAGCCTCTTGATGACCGCTGTTGCCTTGGCGGTCGTCCCCTTTATGGCCCTGTTAATCGCTGGGGTGTCGCCCATTGTCCAACGGCTGTTACGCAAACGAGCCGAGTGTTACGCGGATACCCAGTCCTATCTCGTCGAAGTCCTCTCCGGTATTCAAACCGTCAAGGCCCAGAACATCGAACTCACCTCCCGCTGGAGTTGGTACGATCGCTATGCCCGCTATATCAGCGCTGGATTTAAAACCGTCGTCACCTCCACCACCGCCAGTTCCATCAGTACCCTCTTAAACAAGGGATCCGGACTCGCCCTGCTGTGGGTGGGTGCTCATTTAGTTCTGAGTGACCCTCCCCAAATGTCCTTGGGTCAGTTGATCGCCTTCCGGATTATCGCCTCCAACGTGACAGGTTCCCTACTACGCTTCGTGCAAGTCTGGCAAACCTTCCAAGAAACGGCCATGTCTGTCGAACGTCTGCGAGATATCCTAGAAGCGCATCCCGAGGCGGATGAAAAAGACCGCAGCAATATCCCCATGCCTGCGGTAGAGGGTGTAGTCCGATTTGAAAATGTTTCCTTCCACTTTCCCCAGAGTAAATCTCTGCAATTGGCGAACATCAATCTGGAGTTTCAAACGGGGCAATTTGTTGGCATTGTCGGTCAGAGTGGTTCCGGTAAGAGTACCTTGATGAAGCTGTTGCAGCGGCTTTATGAACCCACAGGCGGTCGGATTTTACTCGATGGCTATGATGTATCGAAGGTGGAACTGTATTCCCTGCGGAGTCAAATTGGTGTGGTCCTCCAGGATACCCTCCTGTTTAATGGAACAGTTCAGGAGAATATTGCCTTGACCAATCCCGATGCCACCACCGATGACATCATTAACTCGGCCAAAATTGGGGTAGCTCACGAGTTTATTATGACCCTGCCCAATGGATATAACTCCATTGTGGGAGAACGGGGTGCCTCCTTATCCGGGGGTCAGCGCCAACGGATTGCGATCGCCCGCACAGTCCTCCAAAATCCCCATCTCCTGATTTTGGACGAAGCTACCAGCGCCCTAGACTACAATTCTGAGCGTCTCGTTTGTGAAAACCTTGCAGAAGCCTTTAAGGGTCGCACAGTCTTTTTTATCACCCACCGTCTGACTACCGTTAAAAAAGCCGATGTCATCCTCATGATGGACCAAGGCGCGGTGGTGGAACAAGGCACTCACGATGAATTAATGGCCCTCAAAGGTCTCTACTATTGCCTGTATCAACAACAGGAATCCCAAGTTTAGGAATGAAATGGGCAGAATGAGAGATGAGGGCAAAATCCCCCATCTCTCCCATCTCCCCATCCCCCCATCCCCCCATCCCCCCATCCCCCCATCCCCCCATCCCCCCATCCCCCAATGACCATCCCCCAATAACCAATAACCAATGACCAATGACCAATAACCAATAACCATCCCCCAATGACCAATGACCATCCCCCAATGACCAATGACCATCCCCCAATGACCAATGACCATCCCCCAATGACCAATAACCATCCCCCAATGACCAATAACCAATGACCAATAACCAATGACCAATGACCAATGACCAATGACCAATGACCAATGACCAATAACCAATAACCAATGACCAATGACCAATGACCCCATAAAACCTAGCACCTAAAAACTATGAAATCAGCAGTTTTCGACCAACCTGTTATTTTAGAACGCCCCCCGATTTGGTCTAGTGTATTTATCTGGTTAATTATGGGTATGACCGCTTCGGGAGTCGGTTGGGCGGCTTGGGCACAAATTGATCAATCGGTTCTCACCACGGGTAAATTAGAACCCCAGGGTGCGGTAGTTGAAGTGAAACCCCCAACCAGTGGCGTTGTGCGGGAAATTCACGTTCAAGGTGGTCAGTTAGTGAAAAAAGGCCAACTCTTGGTAACCTTGGACCCCACCAGTCCGGAAGCGGATGTGGAGTCTTTCAAGCAACAACGAGATGCCCTGATGCGAGAAAATCAGTTTTTTACCGCCGCACTCAGTGGGAATACCGTGGGAGAATCCGGTTCAGAACTCGAAAACCTGACCAAACTCCGAGGCAATTTAATTTCTGAAACACAATTTTTACAAGCACAGCTCAATGGGGCCGCTGTTGCCAGCAATGGAGGCGAATTCGACCTCAACCAACAGCAATTACTAATCGCGTCTCGAAACGAATCTCAGTCTCGGGAACAAGCCGTGTCATTACGGGTAGATGAGTTGGAAAAACAACTCAACCAGGTGAATAACCAAATTCCCACGGCTCAAGGTCAAATTGCCATCTCCCAGGGACAATTAGAAACTGCCCGCAGACAATTGGAAAGCGCCCAGCGACAATTGCCCAACGTGATTGACCAACTGGAGAATGCTAGAAGACAATTTGTGGCATCCCAACAGCGCCTGGAAAATGCCAAACAAGACCTCCCGAAGGCTCGGGAACGGTTAGAAAATGCCCGTCGCCAGCTACCCAGGGCGCTAGAACAACTCGAAACCGCCCGTCGCCAAATACCGACTGCTCGGGCGCAACTGGAAACGGCAAAACAGGGTCTGACGGTGAATCAAAGTATTATGGGCCGGATTCAACCTGTTGTCGCCGAAGGGGCCTTGTCTGAACTACAAGAAGAGCGTCAGCAACAAGAAATTTTGCGCTCTCAAGCGGAAGTGTCTAATCGGGAAGCGGAATTGTTGAGTCGCCAGCAACAACTTTCGGCCCAAGAAGCACAAATTCTTACCCAGCAAAACGAAATTTCCTCTCGGGAAGCCGAGGTGCTGCGAAGTGAAGATGAGATTGCCCGCCGGGAAGAGGAAATTTTGCGATTTCAAAATGAAATTTCGGCTCGGCAATCAGAAATTTTACGCGCTGAAAATGAGATTGCGGCACGGGAAGGGGAAATTTTACGCCTGCAAAATGAAGTGCTTTCTCGTTCGGGAGAAGTCGATCGCCTCCTGAGTGAACAAGAACGGCTGAATGTGGGGATGGCGCGATCGCGTCAAGAGGTCCAAAATACCCGCGCTATTTCTCAGCGCGATGTTTTAACCCGCATTGCCGACAATCAAAAACGAATTTCTGATATCAATGGACAACTCAGCCGCTTAAAATTGGAAAATGACAAGCGCATTTCCCAAATTGACGGTCAGTTAGCCAAGGCCAATCTGGAACTCCAATATCAAGAACTCAAGTCTCCGGTAGATGGCTATGTGTTTGATTTGAAACCCAATTCTCCTGGATTTGTCACCCTCGCCACCTCCCCGGAACCGCTATTAAAAATCGTTCCGAATAACGAACTCGAAGCATCGATGTATATCCAGAACCAAGATATTGCGATGGTGTTAGATGCTATGCGGAAGAGTCAAGCGGAAGGACTGCCTGGGGTCCCGGTTGAGATTAGTATCGAAGCCTTCCCTGCGACGGAATATGGTACGGTTCGGGGGGTGCTAACCTCGATTGGTTCTGATGTGTTGCCTCCCGATGAAAACCGACGCTTTTATGCCTTCCCTGCAACGATTACTTTAGATAGTGAAAAGTTCTTGTTGGATAATGGACTGCAAGTGAGTCTTCAGTCGGGTATGGCTGTGCAGGGTAATATTAAAATTGGCAAACGCAGTGTGCTCCAGATTTTCTTGAGCCGGATGACGAATAAGACTCGCAGCATTGAGACGGTGAAGTAATCTGTGCGGGATAAAGTGTCAAGTCGCAAGGGGTGAGGTTGAGGCTTGGCACTTCTATTTTCGGTGAGGTTTAGGATAGCTTTTATTGGGTGCGATCGCGATAAATCTGGGCGACTTTATCCTCGGGATTCTGGCACAAACACCGTTCAAAGACTTCAAACAGGGTGACTAATTTTGATTTACCTTTGACTTTCACCGTAACCTTCGGGAAATGGAAACTACTGCCTATAGCAATCCTAAATGATTTATGCCCTCTCCTGCTCCCCTCTCCCCCTTTGGGCCGCCGACGAGAAAGGGGTGAGGGCATTCCACAACTGATTTAGGACTGCCTAGAGGAACGGACACGCTCTTGATCCTTGACCCCTTCAAAGCAGGAACGCCAGTGGCTACCCTGAACCTGAAATTCGATAGCGCCCTCCATCCAGGTCCCTGTCTGTCTTTGAAAATGCCCGGGTTAAAACAGTCCCTGAATTGGTCTGTTGAGCCACTCCACCCTTGAGTTTAACGGACCGGAAAATCAGTGCTAATTTTCAAGCCTCTCGGTTTAAAGGTTAGCAATTCTGATAAATTGACTAACGGCTGAGTTTAAACCAGAAAACTCCCGGTTGCTATCTCTGACAGTTTTGAATGAACATAATTCCCACTGATATTCCCGATGTTGTGATTATAGAACCGAAAATTTTCGGCGACGATCGCGGTTTTTTCTTGGAAAGTTATAACCAACGCACCTTTGAAGAAAAAACCGGCATCACCGCCGAGTTTGTCCAAGATAACCACTCGCGATCGCGCCAAAATGTCCTGCGCGGTCTACATTACCAGATTCAACAGCCCCAAGGAAAATTACTCCGGGTTGTCGTCGGTGCCGTGTTTGATGTGGCGGTGGACATTCGCAAACAGTCTCCCACCTTCGGACAGTGGGCCGGTTGTCTCCTCACTGCCGAAAACCACCGTCAGTTCTGGATTCCGCCCGGATTCGCTCATGGTTTTTTGGTGGTGTCGGAAATGGCGGAAGTGCTGTACAAAACCACGGAATATTACGCCCCGCACCATGAACGCTGTATCCTGTGGAATGATCCGGAATTGGGAATTGATTGGCCTTTGAATGGTGCCACTCCAATCTTATCGGAAAAAGATCAAGCAGGTCTGCAGTTGAGTAGTGCGGAAGTATTTGCATGACCCAAATTTTATTAACCGGGATTACGGGTCAATTGGGACAGGAATTGTCTCCCATTCTTCAGGCGGTGGGTGAGGTGACTGGGTGCGATCGCCAAACTCTGGATTTAGCCAACCCCGACTCAATCCGTCAAGTCATAGCAGCAGTCAAACCTCAAGTGGTTGTCAATTGTGCTGCCTATACCGCAGTAGACAAAGCTGAAACTGAACCGGAACTAGCAATGGCTATTAATGGCACCGGGGTAGGAATTATGGCTTCTGAGTGCCATAAATTAGGGGCGCGGTTGATTCATGTTTCCACGGATTATGTCTTTGATGGCACTCAGTCTCATCCCTATCGCGAAACTGATACCACCCATGCGATCGGACAGTATGGCGCATCAAAACTCGCCGGTGAGGAAGCGATTCATCAGGTGGGGGGAGATGCGATTATCCTCAGAACCGCTTGGGTTTACGGGACTGGGGGTTCGGGGAATTTTGTGAAGACGATGCTACGCTTGGGGTCCCAAAGGGAGGAATTAGGGGTGGTGACGGATCAAGTCGGCAGTCCCACTTGGACGGGGGATTTAGCGGCGGCGATCGCCTCGATGGTTCAACTGGCAATTCCTGCCGGGACTTACCATTACACCAATAGCGGGGTTGCCAGTTGGTACGATTTTGCGATCGCCATCTTTGAAGAGGCCCAGGCCCTAGATTTTCCCCTGCAAATTCAGCGGGTTAAGCCGATTTCCACCGAAGAGTATCCCACTCCCGCCCATCGTCCTGCCTATTCGGTCCTCTCCCTAGCTAAAATCGCCGCAACTTTGGGAACTTATCCCCCACACTGGCGACAGGGACTCAGACAAATGCTCCGGAATTTTAGCGGTTAATTATTGATATGAAAGCACTGATTCTGTCCGGTGGAAAAGGCACTCGCCTGCGACCTCTCACCTATTCTGGTGCGAAACAGCTTGTGCCGGTCGCTAATAAACCGATTCTCTGGTATGGCATTGAAGGAATTGTGGCCGCCGGAATTACGGATATTGGAATTATTATCAGTCCGGAAACTGGGGAAGAGGTGAAATCTCTGACTGGGAATGGCGATCGCTTCGGTGCCAAGATTACTTATATTTTGCAGGAAGAACCCGCCGGTTTAGCTCATGCAGTGAAAGTCGCTCGCCCATTTTTAGGGGATACTCCGTTTATTATGTATCTCGGAGATAACCTGATTCAAAGGCCGCTGAATCCGTTTTTGGATAAGTTTAAAGCAGAACAACTAGATGCTTTAATTCTGCTGCGTCCGGTCTCCAATCCCAGCGCATTTGGGGTAGCAAAGGTGGATGGGAAGGGGAAGGTTTTAGAATTAGTTGAAAAACCCAAAGACCCGCCGTCTAATTTGGCCCTGGTTGGAATTTACTTTTTTTCTCCCCAGATTCATGCGGCGATCGCAGATATCCAACCTTCCGCCCGGGGAGAATTAGAAATTACCGATGCTATTCAACGGCTCATCGACTGGAAAACCTCCGTAGAATCCTGTACCCTAGAGGGTTGGTGGTTAGATACCGGGAAAAAAGATGACCTCCTTGAAGCCAATCGCATCATCCTCGATACTCAATTAGTGGCCCAAAATCACGCCGAAGTTGATTCTAACAGTCATATTATTGGGCGAGTCCAAATTGGGGCAGGCACGAAAGTTATTAACAGTTCAATTCGCGGTCCCGTCATTATTGGCGAAAATTGTTACTTAGAAAACTGCTTTATTGGTCCTTATAGCAGTATCGCCGATCGCGTTAAGTTAATCGAAGCAGATTTAGAACATAGTGTGGTTTTGCATAGCGCTCAAATCATCGGCATTCATCAACGATTGGTGGATAGTGTGATTGGTAGACGAGCGCAATTGACCGTCGCCCCCCGACGACCTAAAGCACTCCGGTTTATGATTGGCGATGATTCTCAAATTGAATTACCCTAATTGCATCGGATGAAGGAGCAAATAAATCTGAATCCAAAGTTGGATAGGTTATCCTTCATCCCAGTTAAATTGGTCAATCACTCGATGGAATTTCAACTCAGGTGCTTTATTTTGTAACCGTTAATTATCATTCTACCGAGTTAGTTGAGCAATTAATTCAATCCATTGAGGACAGTTCTACCCTTGAATATCAGGTAATTATTGTTAATAATTCCCCAGGAGACGAATCAATCTACCAGGTGGAAAGCGAGTCTACGGTGATTTTGGAGTCTGGGGAGAATGTTGGATTTGGGGCGGGGTGCAATCTGGGACTGGATTGGGTGTATCAGCAAGATCCCCAAGGGATTGTCTGGTTAATCAATCCAGATACTCTTCTGGGATCGCCAGGATGGGCAAAAGTCCCCAATTTATTTGCCGCGAATCCCGAAGTGTCTATTTTAGGTACAATTGTTTATGAACCCACCGGGACCCTTTGGTTTGCCGGTGGGGTATTTATTCCGAGTCAGGGTGCGATTCTGGAAAAAAACCTGTTGAGTCTGGAGGGGGATGCCGATTATGTCCCTTGTGACTGGGTAACGGGTTGCAGTTTATTAATTAATTTGGGACAGTTTTCCGAATGTCCGAGTTTTGATCCCGATTACTTTCTCTATTATGAAGATTTTGACTTTTGCCGACGCTATGCCGCCCAAGGACATATTATTGGGGTAACCTCCCAATTAAGCCTGATTCATTCTCCGTCCTCAATTTCAGATACCCAGGTTAAAGATAAATTCAAACATAGCACCTACAGCTATTTAAGAACAATGGAAAAGTACAGTTCCAAACGAGTTTTAATCGGTCGATTGTTCCGCTTAATTGTCCATGCCCTAGTTCTGAGTTTTGTTAAGCCGGAGATTGCCCGGGGAAAGTTTGAGGGATTGGCCCAATATTGTGAGCGATCGCCCTTAGTCAAATCCCTCCTTTCTCACCTGAAACTGAGAAGTTCTGATGTTTACTTTGGATGAAACAATCGTGTTCGCTCTTGACCTTTAGTTGGACGTCACGCAAAAATTCCGAGGTGTACGCTCTTGACTTCCCTGTCCATAAATCTGTCATTTTTGATTCCCAAACCCACGGGAATTACCACTTATGCTAACCAAATTGTCCCTTATCTGAACCCTATGGAGCCGACTTTATTAATCGGGCGGGAATTAGCTCCTTATAATTGTTATTTAGTTCCGGAAGATTTAACCCCAGATTATGGAAAGAAAGGTCATATCAAGCGGTTGTGGTGGACCCAACAACATCTCCCTAAAATTTATAAAAGCCTGCGATCGCAACTGCTATTTTCCCCAGTGCCAGAAGCCCCCTTGTTTTCGGCCTGTCGGTCTGTGGTGATGGTTCATGATTTTATTCCCCTGCGATTTCCCAACAAACGCTCTCCCTTAACCTATTATCATCGCTATTATATTCCCCTAGTTTTGCAGCAAGCAACTCATATTGTCTGCAACTCCATTTCCACCGCCCGGGATATTAGTAACTTTTGTAAAATATCCGCAGATAAAATTACCCCAATTCCCTTGGGATATGATGCGGATAATTTTAAAAATTTAAACTTACCTGTTAGTAATTATTTTCTCTATGTCGGTCGTTGTGACCCCTATAAAAATCTGCATCGATTGATAGCAGCATTTGCGAATTTAGCCGCAGGTTCAGAGTATGAATTGTGGTTAGCGGGTTCTGCTGACCCCCGCTACAGTCCAGCCCTGAAGGAACAGGTTAAAGAGTTGGGATTAGATGAACGAGTGAAATTCCTCGAATATGTCCCCTACGAGAAGCTGCCAGTGTTGATGAATCAGGCGATCGCCCTCGTCTTTCCTTCCCTGTGGGAGGGATTTGGTTTGCCTGCCTTAGAAGCAATGGCCTGTGGCACTCCGGTAATCACCTCAAATCGGTCTTCTCTGCCGGAAGTAACCGGGGATGCGGGAATATTAGTTGATCCGTACAATATTCGAGAAATTGCCAGTGCCATGCTGGCGGTGGCCCTGGGTGCAACGACGCGATCGCGCCTCCGGGAACAGGGCCTAGCCCGTGCCAGTCAATTTAGTTGGTCTAAAACCGGAATCTCCACAGGAGAAATTTTAAAAGACTACCTTTAAGGATGAGCATTTCAAGGATGAAAAAATTCTTGAAAATTCATCCGTGATCCTTCTATCTTGAGACTCTGAACCGGCTTAACTCCGGATTTTGGCTTTTTACTCTTGTTTTAGTAGGATATTTCTGTGGAAATGCTATTCTCCACAGTGAATCTATTATTTTGGTGTGTGTGGAGTGAATAAAATTATGGTAACAACTCCAGCCTGGACGCAAGGCTCTGGATCAAACGGCTCATCCTTAACCCTCGCCGGGGTGAATGGGTCTAAATCTGTACAAAACCCTAAACCCACTGGGGTTAAAGAGGTCATCAATCGCCTTTCCGTGGTAGAAACCGGAATTTACCTCCCCAATAGTCCCTTATTTGGGACCGATGGAATTCGCGGACGAGTGGGAGATTTTCTCAATGCATCCCTGACTTTGCAGGTCGGATTTTGGGCCGGTCAGGTCCTGAAAGCCCAAAGTGGGACAACGGGTCCGATTGTTTTAGGACAAGATTCTCGAAATTCTAGCGATATGTTAGCAATGGCCCTTTCTGCGGGGCTGACCTCGGCAGGGTTAGAGGTTTGGAATTTAGGATTATGTCCCACCCCCTGCGTTGCCTACTTGACGAGCGTTTCTGAAGCCATTGGCGGGGTGATGATTTCGGCCAGTCACAATCCCCCTGGGGATAATGGAATTAAGTTTTTTGGGTCCGATGGGACGAAGTTACCGGCATCGGTGCAAAAGCAGATTGAGGCAGGTATCCGAGGGCAGATGGACTCGGCAAGTCCCACGGGGGTCTGGGGACGTCAATATTATAGGCCCGAGTTAGTGGCAGATTATGCTAAAGCGTTGCAACTTCCGCTGATTTATGGCAGTGGGACTGAGGAATTGCCATTACAGGGAATGCGGATTGTTTTAGATTTGGCCTGGGGTGCAGCGGCGATGTTGGCCCCGGAGGTGTTTCAGGCATTGGGGGCTGAGATTATCTGCTTGCACGATCGCCCTGATGGCGATCGGATTAATGTCGGCTGCGGTTCTACCCATCTGGATGTGCTGCAATCCTCGGTCAAGGCGTACAATGCCGATATGGGGTTTGCTTTTGATGGCGATGCCGATCGCGTTTTAGGGGTGGATGATAGAGGCCGCCCGATAGATGGGGATTATATTCTATATTTGTGGGGACATACCCTGGAACAGTCCGGTCAACTCCCGGATTCAACCATTGTTGCTACGGTTATGTCGAATTTAGGGTTTGAACGGGCCTGGGAAAAACTGGGGGGTAAACTACTCAGAACTCCTGTCGGCGATCAGCACGTTCATGCGGAAATGCTGCGTACCGGATCTATGTTAGGCGGTGAACAATCGGGTCATATCCTCTGTCGCCACTATGGGGTAACCGGAGATGGGGTAATGACGGCGATTCATCTGGCAACGGTTGTTAGACAACATGGCGGTTCCCTGGCGCAGATGGTGGATGAGAGTTTTCAGACCTATCCGCAATTGTTACGGAATGTGCGAGTAGAAGACCGCGATCGCCGGATGGATTGGGAAAGTTGCGAACCTGTACAAATTGCGATCGACCGGGCGACTGCGGCGATGGGCGATCAAGGCCGGATTTTAGTTCGAGCTTCTGGTACGGAACCCTTGATCCGGGTTATGGTTGAAGCAGCAACGGCAGAACTGGCGAATTATTGGACGGAAAATTTAGTTCGAGTCGTAGAGCAAAATTTGGCCGCTTAGAGTTGAATTATCCCTTTAAGTTGCATTCTTAAATCGGAATAAATTTAGAAAAGAAGGCGCGAGCGATCGGGTCTTCTTTTCTTTGTTTGGGAAGCGTTTGCGGGGGGAGAAACGCGGGAAAAAGGGGAGCTCACTTCCACCGATGACCTATCTGAGCAAATTTTTAAGTTTATCGATTACTTCAACCGCACGAGCGCCAAACCATTCTTATGGAAATTTCAAGGGTTCAAGGAGCCTGAATAGACTGCCCATTTATTTTTGCTCTTCTGTACTAGAAATGCTCTATTGGAGGCTCTGCCTCCTCTCTGATAGTTTGAACTCTCGGAAGAGTCACCCCTCCCGAGAGTCATGAATTAACCCAAACTATTAATTTTGATTCCGCACTCGCGCTAACAGTTCCTCCCGAGAAAGTTGGGCAATTAACAGACTCATTTCCAAAGGTGGAA
>NZ_JAFLQW010000213.1 GCF_017313335.1 Phormidium pseudopriestleyi FRX01
ATGTAGGGGTAGGGTCTCCAAACCCTCTTGAGGCTCAAAGGTCTTCTAAAACCCTGGGGAAAGGGGGTGCATTAAACTGATGCACCCCCTCAATACATTAGTCTTCTGTGGTGGGGTTTAATGGGGTACCACTGACCAAACGGGCTAAGTCTAGATTGAGTCCAGATTTCGTTCCAGGCTGGGCTTTTTTCAGGAGTTCCACCGTATCTCCGAGGGCGCTGGTTAAACTCTGGCGGGTTTGTTCATGACTGGCTTTTTCCGCTTCCAGGCATTCCGTCATCCGGGACAATTCTTGGGCGAGGCGATCGCGTTCCATTAAAGCTTCAATCAATTTTCCCTTCACTTCATCCGGTCCCATTCCGGCCAATTCTTGCAACAGTTCCGAGGGGGCAATGGCACGAGGCAAAGAGGAGGGTCCCGCTTGCAACTGTTCTAGTTTAGCCTTCAGGGAGGCGATCGCCTCCGTCAACTGTTCAACCTGGGTTCGCCGTTGCTGCCCTTCCGTCGTGTAAAGTCCCCGCCAGCGATCGGCACCCGCCAACGCTGCATCCCGTTCTTGTTCCACACGGATGATTTCCTGTTTCAGGGATCTAATTTCTTCCAACCACTGCGAGACATTCTCCGACATTGGCAACTACTCCCAATCAATTTTAAACAGGACTACCGCAGGAAAAACCCAGTTTATAGGGTTCTACTGAACTCCCTAAATATGACAAACCGACCCAGTTTCAGAGAGTCCCGGTTTATCTGCATCAGTCCTATTAAACTCTAGTTAAGCTTATAGCGTGTAAATTAAGATGGGTATAGGTTTAGTTTTTTCCACTCCCATCCCCTGGGATTTGCGATCGCCCACCTATAGCAATCCGCCCAACTCAGCCCGATCGCGGGTCCGGAATGGCATTTTACCCGCGTCATCTAACACAGAGGGAGCCACAGCGTCGTGAAGTTGCCCAAACTATCTCTCCAAAGTTTCCTCGCCCGCTTGAGAAGGATCGGAGTGAGGATGGGTCCCTCCTTGCAACCCCTCGTTCGGTTTTTGCAGTTTTTTTCCTATCTAAAATTTTCTACCCTGCGCGAAGTCGCCGATCGCGCCAGTCAACAGCGATTAACGGGTTTATCCGCAGAAATGGCCTACCATGCCATGTTATCTCTGTTTCCCGCTATTCTCGCCGTCGTTGCTTCCATTGGTCTATTTGAAGTCTTACAAGCCACTTTATTTAATCTGGCTAATCAACTAGCTGATGTGATTCCCGTTGAAGTTTGGAACACGATTCGCGGGTTAATTCGAGAAATTCTCCAAAGTCGTAATCAGGAAGTGTTTTCCTTGGGGTTTGTCGCGGCGCTTTGGGTTTTTTCCGGGGTGATGGGTGCCGCAATGGCAGCTTTGGATCAAATTCATCAAATTCCCCATAAACAAAGGCGGCCTTTTTGGAAGGCGAAACTGGTGGCGATCGGGTTGGCGATCGGGAGCATTATTCTGTTTATTGTGGCTTCGTTTCTGATTTTTATTAGTGACTGGGTGATTCAGTTACTCGCCCGTCGCAGTTGTTTAATCGATTCGGGTCAAAATTGTTTGTTTGAATCAGGGTTTTTCTGTCTGTTACAACCGCTACCGAGTTGTCCTTTGGAAGGACGATTGTTGGAGGTGTGGCATTTTTGGAGTCGTCCCCTGACGTTACTGATTGTTTCGGTTGCCTTTGCGTTTATTTATCGGTTTGGTCCTTCCCACCGTCGTCGGGATACTCCTTTGGTTCCCGGCGCTTTTATTGCGGCTGTTTTATGGGCGATTATTTCCAGTTTGTTTCGGCTTTATGTGTCCCATTTTGGAAATTATAACCGGACTTATGGGGCCGTTGGAACCATTATTATTTTGCTGTTATGGCTTTATTTAAGTTCGTTGGTGACCCTTTTGGGTGCTCAACTTAATGTGACGGTTGGGGCAGCTATGCGTCGCGATCGGTCCATTTATTATCGGGAGAAAAAGTCTAATATCGGTCTATAAGACTTTTTGCTTTAGGGGAAAAGAAGGGGTTATTAGTAAATTTGAAATAAGGGAACGACTGAAGTCGTGACTACAAACATGAGAAAACGACTGAAGTCATTACACCGAAATTAAGATAAGCTGTTGCCTGTCTAAATTGGATATTAGAAAAAGATGAAAATTTTGGAGTGCGTTCGCGTAGCGTGTGCGTCAGCACAAACATCTTGCTCGCTAGTCTCCTCAAATTAAATGCTCAACAGCTTACTCAGGTTGTAGATATTGAACGGGTGAGGATAGAAATAAGCTAGAGTTAATAGCGTCTGGGGGTTTGTAGGCGATAAATGACCCCGAAGGTAATCGACAGAAAAATTAAGAGCCATAGGACACCACTGGAAATCCCGGTCAAAATGCGGAGACCTCTGAGTATCCAGAGGGCTAGAGTGAGACCGGCAATGGTCCCAAATACCCCTAATACGATCTGCTTTTGATTCAAAGGTTTAATCTGATGTCAAACGGTAGTATGAAATTATAGCAGATTTTAGGCACAAAGCGATAAAAGGACGCGATCTCATAACTTTTCTGATTTGCCATAAGATTGGGGGGTGTGGCGATCGCCCCTAGGAAATCCGTAGAATCCTCAATTGAAAATTTTTTACCGAAAATATAAAATCTTAAAGTCTAAAATCTAAAATCTACCCCAACGATGATCCCCACCCGTCAAACCCTGAATTTCCCGGATATCCAGCTTTCTTATCTGGAATGGAATCGGGGAAAAGAGCCGTTACTGTTGTTGCATGGATTGGGAGACCATGCTCTGGTTTGGTCGAGTTTAGGGGAATACCTGAGCGATCGCTATCATATTATTGCACCAGATATGCGAGGTCACGGTTATAGCAGTAAACCTTTAACGGGTTATACCACCTCGGATGTACTCAGGGATCTCGAAGGGTTATTAGCTCATCTTGGGTGGCGATCGGCTCATGTTTTGGCCCATTCTTGGAGTGCGAAAATCGCGCCAATTTGGGCCAGAGAGCATCCCCAACGCTTTAACAGCATGATTTTGGTGGACCCCATCTTGATCACCAAGATGCCATCAATCATGAAGTTGAGTTTTCCCATCCTCTATCGGACTTTAGCTTGCCTGAAAATGATGGGTCCCTTTCCCAGCTATGAAGCGGCACAGATGCAGGCGCAGCAGTTGGATCAGTATAGCGGGTGGAGTCCCCTGCAACAACAGGTTTTTCAAGAAGGGATTGAGGAAAAACCGAATGGAGAGTGGGGGAGTAAGTTGACGATCGCCGCCCGAAATGGCATTTTTGATGATGTTCTGCGCGTGGACGGATTAACTGAACCCCTGGGTACCCCTACCCTATTCATCCAACCCGAACAGGGTGTTAATCGTGCCGAATGGCAAATTAAGCCTTACAAA
>NZ_JAFLQW010000470.1 GCF_017313335.1 Phormidium pseudopriestleyi FRX01
AATGACCAATGACCAATGACCAATGACCAATGACCAATGACCTTAATCCGCAGCATTGCTCAGACGTCGCAGATTCAGCACGTCGCTGATTTGGCGAATTTGGTTAAAGGTGCGTTCGAGTTGGTGGCGATCGCAAATATCGATCCCTAGTTCGATGGTTGCCGGTTTACCCATATAGGTTTTCACGTTGGCGCTGCGGACGTTGACATTGTTATCTTTCAATCGAGACAAAATGTCATTGAGTACCCCGACGCGATCGAGCACTTCGATGGAAATCTCAATGGGATAGCTTTGAGGACGACCCTCGGAGCAATCCGTGGGATTCCAGTTGACGGGAACGAGACGATCGCCGGGAATCCCTTCAACATTGGAACAGCCTTGGCGATGAATGGAAATGCCCCGATCGCTCTGAGTGACAATCCCAATAATGGCTTCTCCGGGAATGGGGGAACAACATCGAGCCAGATGATAAACTAATCCCTCCACTCCGGCGATCGGGTGTTTCCCTTTCGTCGATGCCGGGGGAAGAGCGGCCCTGATAGTGACTCCTGGCAATAACAACGGCTGAGTCTGAGCCAAAGTTTGGCGATCGGTAACTTCACCTCGCAGGCGATGCACCACTTGATTTAGGGTGAGTTCTCCATACCCAACTGCGGCGAGTAAATCCTCTACACTGTGGTAATTGCAGCGTTGAGCCACTTGTATCATCTGTTCAGATTTGAGCAAGGATTCAAATCCATTTTTGCCCAGTTCTTTTTCCAACATATCCCGACCCCGTTGGACATTCTCATCCCGATGCGATCGCTTATACCACTGGCGAATTCGGGTTTTGGCCGTAGTTGTAATCGCGAAATTCAGCCAATCTAAACTCGGGTGACAATTTTTCTGCGTCAGAATCTCAACGATATCCCCATTATTTAAGGGAGTATCCAAGGTCACCAGTCGCTCATTGACCCGTGACCCGGCACAATGGTTGCCGACTTCGGTATGAATTCGATAGGCAAAATCGACCGGGGTTGCGCCTTGTTTTAACGAGATTAAATCCCCTTGAGGTGTAAAGACATAGACATCTTCATCAAATAAATTATCCTTAACATTTTCCAAATACTCCTGAGCATCTTTTAGGTCACTTTGCCATTCCAATAGCTGACGTAACCAGGTGAATTTCTCATCATCGTTATTGAGTTTACTGTAGCTCGATCCGGTTTCTTTATATTTCCAGTGTGCTGCGATCCCGTACTCGGCAACGTGATGCATTTCGACGGTTCGGATTTGCACTTCAATTGGCCTTCCTGTGGGTCCGAGGACGACGGTATGCAAGGATTGATAGCGGTTGGGTTTGGGCAGGCCGATATAGTCTTTGAATCGACCGGGTAGCGGACGGAAGGCATCGTGAGCGATCGCCAGGGCTCGGTAGCATTCTTCGCTTTTTTGGACGAGAATTCTCACCGCTGCTACGTCGTATATTTCTTCAAATTTTTTGTTCTGGCGCTGCATTTTCTGATAGATCCCGTACAGATGTTTGGGACGTCCGCTGACTTCCATGCAACCGATTCCCAGTTCTTCTAGGCGCAGTCGCAGGGTTTCGGTGACTTTATTCAGGCGGTTTTCGCGATCAATCCGTTTTTCTGCGACGAGATCCTGCATCTGGCGGTAGGACTCGGGTTCGAGATACTTAAAGGCTAAGTCTTCGAGTTCCCATTTAAATCGACCGATCCCCAGGCGATTGGCTAGGGGTGCAAAGATTTCGCGGGTTTCCAGGGCGATGCGCTGACGCTTGACATCGGCGAGGGATTCTAGGGTTCGCATATTATGCAGGCGATCGGCCAGTTTGACGACGATCACCCGAATATCTTTGGCCATTGCCAGAAACATCCGACGGAAGTTCTCCGCTTGCCGTTCGGTTTTGCTGGAAAAGTTAAATTTGGAGAGTTTGGTGACGCCTTCGACAAGCTGGCGGACTTCTTCCCCAAAGCGTTCTTGGATTTCTTCCAGGGTGACTTCGGTATCTTCGACCACATCATGCAAAAACCCTGCGGCTATCATGGCACTGCTGCCACCGAGTTCCCGCAGGAGTCCGGCGACGGCGATCGGATGGATAATATAAGGTTCGCCGGATTTGCGCCGCTGACATTCATGAAGTTGATAGGCAAATTCAAAAGCGCGACAGATCAGGGAGTTATCGTTCTGGGAGAGGTCGGGGTGGATTGAGGGGGGAGATTCATTATAGGAGATTAAACAGGTTTGCAGCCAGTCGGGAATCTCGACATCAAAGGAGCAGGTTGGAGCAACGGGGTTCATTATCATAAGACTGTCTGAAGGATTAACAATGGGGTGGGCTTGAGAAGGCTTATCAATTTTAAGGCATTTATTGTATCTGTAGATACAGAAAACCCGGAAATGAGGAGATAATAGCTGAGGATGTAGGGTCCTTATGGCGCGGGGGGCCGGAAATTTCTAAATCCCTAAGCTATTCACACCGGGCAAGACACTCTGCATCGCTCAGGCTTGCAATTTATATCTAAGTTAAAGTTTTATTAAATTGTACGGATTGCCTACTCTATCAATATAGACAACTTTCTTCAACTTATGCTGCCGGATCTTCATGCCCAGTGTTATCAAAATTTGATGCAAGCACTAAAGCAATTGGCGGAAACGGTCAATGGGCCGAATCCTGATCAAGCGACGGTGCGAGCCAGTACACTTGAAATGCAACAATTTTTTCAGGCGCAAATCTTGAGCTTAGGGATGGATGAGCTAGACCCCGTTATGGTGTCCCTGGTGCAGTCGTTCCAGACGGAACTGCATAAGCAGATGCGGTTGTTGGGAAATGACGTGATGTTTTTAGTCTCGGCCCGCCAACCGGAAACCCTTGAGCGACGTTGGTCTGAAATCCGCGATCGCCTTAAGAGTTGCATCGGCTACTGCGAAGCCATTTTGTCAATTCCCGCCCCCAATTAAGTTCCAGAGGCCAGGGTTAAGGTCCGGATTGGCGATCGCCCATCCTGGACTGTCTAGCCCCCATTCGTTCCAAGTCCCATTTTTGAAGGTGTAACCGGGAAAGAAAGAGCAATGCAATGCCCAAAAGATAAGAATGAGACCTTAGTCGATGGATTTTTGTCCGGGGATCTCCCCGTCAAACACTGTGTGGAATGTCAAGGCAGTTGGATTTCCTCAACCGAGTACGAACCCTGGCGATCGCAGCAACGTCGGCAGATGATCCCCGCAACCTACGTGACTCGCGAAGTCGGCACACATTTCATACCCCCTGAGTCGGACATGAAAGCGGGATTATGTCCGGAATGTAATCGCTATCTTTCCCGTTCCAAAGTGATGGCAAAAAACCCGTTTTATGTGGAACGCTGTCCCAGTTGTGGTGGGTTCTGGTGCGATCGCGGGGAATGGGAAATCCTCGAAGAACTAGGACTCCATGATAGCCTAGAACAGATTTTTTCGGGGGAATGGCAAGCCCGAGTGCGATCGGTCCTGCAATCCGAAAAAGAACGTGATGCCACCATCGACAAATTAGGTCCAGACGTTGCGGAAATGGTCTTCCAACTCGCGGAAGTTCTCGAACAACACCCAAATGGCGATTTCGGTGTCGCCTATTTAATGCGCCGCTTTGATAAACCGCAATAAGAATTGGGGGAGATTCAACGTCTTGACTTGCAGTCTTTTCCCCGTTCGTAGTAACGACTGAAGTCGGGACGTTGAACATCTCCCTCATCCTCCCCATCCACCCTATCCACCCTAGTAGGTTTTTACGTTCAGGGGGATTTGCCTCACAATTAAGAACACCTCCGGTTCCCTCCCCTTGGCAAGGGGAGGGTTAGGGTGGGGTCCTCCTGACGTGGCAAAGCCACGTCAGGAAGAATTAGTGGGTGGAGTGTCGGAGTGATACGGAATCCGGTACTCATAAACGTAATAAAGGACTCCCCCCTAAAGGCTTTCAGCTTTTTATAGGGTATTCCAAAAAATAAATCATTCCTATTCAGTTTTTAAAGGAGTAGGGTGGGCATTGCCCACATAGCTGTTCGGTGGCTTCACCACCCTACAATTGCTATTTTATTTTTTGGAGTTCCCATAGAAGACCTTTCGGTTCCGAATTCCGTATGACGTGGCTTTGCCACGTCACGAAGAAAGACGTTGGATCAGCCTTCATACAGGCGCGATTGCCGACTGTGAGTGCGTGACGTGGCAAAGCCACGTCAGGAGGACCCCACCCTAACCCTCCCCTTGCCAAGGGGAGGGAACCGGAGGTGCTCTTAATTGTGAAAAACCTACTATTGTAAGTCCACCCCACCTCCCCTCAAATAACCAACAACCAACAACCATGAATGACGCTTTATTTTTTGTAGAAAATCTGCGAGTTGCCTACCCTTCCGGACGCGGTGGGGGTGGGAGTGAGCCGGTTTGGGCGGTGGATGGGGTGTCCTTTACCCTGTCACCGGGGGAACGGATGGGACTGGTGGGAGAATCCGGCTGCGGGAAGTCTACTTTAGGACGTGCCGCGATGCGATTGCTGCCTCCCTCTAGCTTAGTCGAGGGACAAGTTTATTTTAAAGGTCAGTCCGTGTTTGGCTTGACGCCATCAGAGTTGCGCCGGTTTCGGGGAGAAGCGGTGGCCCTCATTTTTCAAGACCCGATGACGAGGTTAGACCCCCTGATGACGATCGGAGATCATTGTATAGAGACCCTGAAGGCTCATCAACCGAATTTAAGTCGAAAACAGGCCAAGGAGAAGGCGATCGCCACGTTGGAGGCGGTGAAGATTCCGGCAGTGCGATGGTCCCAATATCCCCATGAGTTTAGTGGGGGGATGCGTCAACGGGTGGCGATCGCCTTGGCACTGTTGCTCGATCCGAAGTTAATTGTCGCCGATGAACCGACAACCAGTTTAGATGTGACGGTTTCAGCGGAAATTTTACAGGAACTCACCCGCCTCTGTCGGGACCGGGATTTGGCCCTGTTGCTGATTTCTCACGATTTGGCAATGGTCGGGGAATATTGCGATCGCATTGCGGTGATGTATAAAGGGAAAATGGTAGAAACCGGCAAAACTCAAGAGGTTTTGTTTAATCCGCAACATCCCTATACACAATCGCTGCTCAAAGCTGCCTTACATATTCAGGCGATCGACCCGGATGCGGTACAAACTCCTCCTGATCTAAAATCTACCCCTCTACTCTCTCTGAAAGACTTGCAGCAATACTATACCCTAGAAACTAACTTACTCGATCGCTGGCTGTCGGGGAAACAAAACCAGACGATTAAAGCGGTGGATGGGGTGAATTTACAGATTTACAAAGGAGAAATTCTCGGGTTAGTGGGAGAATCGGGTTGTGGAAAAAGTACCCTCTCTCGCACAATTTTACAATTGGTGACCCCTACAGGTGGCAAAGTGGAATTTTTAGGTCAGGAACTCACCGAACTCTCCCGTCGGTCCATGCAGCAGCAACGCAGACAGATCCAGATGGTGTTTCAAGACCCCCACGCTTGTCTCAATCCGATGATGAGGGTGGGACAAAGCATTGCTGATCCGCTGTTTATTCATGATTTAGCCACGCAGGAGCAAGCTAAACAATTGGTGATGCAGATGTTGGAACGGGTGGGGTTAACTCCGGCATCGGATTTTTACGATCGCTATCCTTCGGATTTGTCTGGGGGTCAACAGCAACGGGTGGCGATCGCCCGCGCTTTGATTACTCAGCCCCAGTTACTGATTTGTGATGAGCCGGTGAGTATGTTAGATGCCAGCGTTCAAACTCAGGTGTTGGAGTTGATGTTGGAGTTAAAGCGGGAATTTGACCTGACTTATTTGTTTATTACCCATGATTTGTGGGTGGCGCGGTTTTTCTGCGATCGCATTGCGGTGATGAATTCCGGGCAAATTGTAGAACTCGGCAACACCCGCGAGATTTTCACTAATCCTCAGCATCCCTACACCAAAACCTTGCTCAGTGCAGCACCTCTGTTAGCCCGAACTTAATCAAAATTGGATCCATTGTTGGGTCAATTCGTCCTTTTCCTGCTATCGGGGGAGGGCGATTTTCATGGTAATTGACATAAGTATATTTGCTGGCTCAATATCATGAATATATAAAGTTTTATGTAACTTTCACTACAAATTGAGAGGTGATCGGTCATAATTAAACTAGATACCCTAAAACCCTTATTAAATTCGAGGATGGCAAGCATCTGATCTGAGTTAACAACCGATGGGATGGGAAGCCATATAAAACCATGACTCCTGAAATTATCAACAGCTTATGGATCTTGCTGGTCATAACGACATTCACCATCGTTTACTGTCCTTTACTCTGTTGGATTTTACCGGACAGAAGCGGCATCGCATAGGGGAAACCCCGGTTCAAATCTCTCACCCACGGCAACAAACCGTGGGATTTTTTGGGGAAGCTATCCTAATTTTTGGGCTCTAACTCGGATTCGTTTATAATCTGCAAACCAAGTCTCTTCTCGATACAATTGCGGTGACAGTTGAGTTTCAATATCGGCTATAATTTCCCCTTGTACCTCCTGGGAAATGTCTGCAAATAAGCTATTTCCAAACATGGCAATCCAATTTCTTAATCCGTTTTCTCCATCTTCTAACGGAGTCGGACGGTCAAATAATTGGGCAAAATCAACCTCAAATCCTCTAGTTTCTAACAAGGTGGTATAGGCACTAATACTAGGGAAATACCAAGGATTGAGAGAAATATCAAGGGGATAACCTGCGGATTCAATGCTTTGATAGCAAGCATGAATAATTTGTTTAACATTTCCTTTGCCGCCAAATTCGGCTACGAATAATCCACCGGGTTTTAGGGATTTAAAAATTCCATCAATGACGTTTTCGGCGGCCTTCATCCAGTGGAGTGCAGCGTTGGAAAAGACTTTATCAAATTGTTCGGAAAAGTCTAATTTTTGTCCATTTTTGACTTCAAACGTGAGGTGAGGATAGGACTGACGCGCTTGAGTAATCATCGCAACGGACTGATCCACGCCGATGACTTCAGCCCCAGCAATGGCAATTTGTTGGGCGAGATAACCCGTACCACAGCCTAAATCTAGGATGCGATCGCCGGATTGGGGTTGCAATAGTTCTAATAAATCAGTTCCATACTGACTGACAAATTCATGTTTGCGATCGTACAGTTCAGCATTCCATTCAGTTCGGTCTAATGGGGAAAATGGCAGGTTCATCTAGTTTCACCTTTATGATTCAATGTTCAACGTAACGACCGAAGTCGTTACTATGAACATCAATTAAATATTGTACTTCCTTGGGCCAAATTGTAGCGGTTGGCGGTGGGGGTGAGTGGTTTAAATTCTATGTGATGGGATGTCATCCTGGGTTGGGATCGTGTCCTGTTGGGGTTTCAGGTTTGCCACCCAACAGGAACAGAATTCGGAAATACGCAACCGAGGCGGAAGGAAAGACGAGAAGCAGTTTCATCGGTGGAATTGGCGATCGAGGGTATCATTCTGCCCTGAGATAGGGTGGCACTCAGGTTTGTGGGAAACCAGCGATCGCAAGGGTTTGCAAAAATCAAACGTTTTCCAGTTAATTGACTGATAAGTTTACCACCGAGTAGACCGTTCGCGGAAGCTTTCTAAGGAGGAGAGGAGATCGGGAAGATCCCGCAGCATTTTCTCCATTTCCATTTCTTCTTTTTCCCAAGCATTGCGACGACCAACTTCAGTCCGAGAGTCAGTTCGATAGTTCCGGGATGCGGTTGCAGACCCCTCAAGGGAGGTGGATTGATGTCGTTGGGCTTCAGAGGTGGGGCCTAGCATAGCGTTATCCTCAATAATGACGGTTTAAGGTGTTGGGGTTGATCCTACTGGATTATGTCCTTCCTCTTCTTAGTTTTCCCGATTTTGAGCTTAAATCAGCATTTTTTTTAAAATGCTTAATCCCCACGGGGATCAAGTGAAAATTTATCGCAGGATACTTGACAAGGGGTGGGATTTACCCATACTTAACTTTAGGATGGTCACCACATAACCAAAAGAATGCCCGATATTGTTGTCGATCGCCGGGATTATTTTTTGACTTGAATCAAGCTGAAACCGACTGAGGATTGCTGGGAACTGTCACGCAAACTTCATACCCATTTCATGCGAACGCAATATGGCCTGGATATATTAATCACTAGCTGGACGCAAGCAATGCCACCGGATTAGAGCGTTGACACCCTCTAATGTCATCGGCGCATTTCGTTTGGTTTGGTTCTTATGTCAGAGTTAAGTAAAGCGGAACTCAATCCTTGCATTCATTCAAAGATCGCTGGGTGAATGTCAGGATGGGTTACATCCAAAAATCATGCCCTTATGTCACATTTCCAACCCCTCCAGGCCCTCTGGGGGGTTTTTTGTGGATGCGATCGCCCCAGTTATTTTTCAGGGCGATCGCACTCAGTCAAAAAAACCAGTATTCTAGCCTTTCTGATTTGAATCCCTTAATACTGCGGCACCGACGGATCTACCTCTTGACTCCAGGCGTTAATTCCACCTTTGAGGTTCGTTCCTTCAATGCCTACTTCCTTCAAAATTCCCAGCGCTTTAGCCGATCGCCCCCCCATTTTGCAATGAGCAATCAAGCGATGACCATTTGCCAATTCTTTCACCTTCTCAACTCCCTTCCCTTGTTCAATATCCGGTAGAGGGACCAGAACTGAACCAGGAATTTGAGCAATCTCATACTCATTCGGGTTGCGAACATCAATCAGCACAAAATCTTTTGCACCACTGTCCATCAGTTGCTTGAGTTCAGTGGCGGTCATTTCTGAAATTTCCATTTGTTGTTGAGCCTCCGCTGCTTTTGCTTGAGTAATTCCGCAAAACTGTTCATAATCAATCAGTTCTTCAATCACGGGCCGAACGGGATTGGGCCGCAATTTCAACTCTCGGAATTTCATATCTAAAGCATTATAAAGCAAGAGCCGACCGCTGAGAGTGGTTCCGGTACCCGTAATAATTTTCACGGTTTCTGTTGCTTGAATCACCCCAATAATTCCCGGGAGAATGCCTAAAACGCCCCCTTCGGCACAGGAGGGGACCATTCCGGGCGGTGGCGGTTCCGGGTACAAGTCGCGGTAGTTAGGACCGCCTTGATAATTAAACACCGTTGCCTGACCTTCAAAGCGGTAAATAGAACCATAGACATTCGGTTTATCCAACAAGACGCAGGCATCGTTGACTAAGTACCGAGTGGGGAAGTTGTCGGTGCCATCTACGACAATATCGTAGGGTTTGAGGATATCTAGGGCATTTTCTGCACTTAATCGGGTGTTGTAGAGGTCAACTTGGCAGAAGGGATTAATCTCCAGAATCCGATTTTTCGCCGATTCAATTTTGGGTTTGTTGACCCAGGAGGTGCCGTGGATGACTTGCCGTTGCAGGTTGGAGGTATCTACGACATCGAAATCAACGATGCCAATTCGTCCAACACCGGCAGCCGCTAAATATAGCAGCAAGGGTGCACCGAGACCTCCTGTCCCGATACAAAGGACGCTGGCGGCTTTTAGGCGCTTTTGTCCTTCTACTCCAATTTCGGGTAGAATTAAATGACGGGAATACCGTTCGTAATCGTCTGAGTTTAACTGGATTTCGTCCAGATTGGGATTTAACATGGCATTGTTGCTTGGGCAGGGCAAACTCCTATTTTATCCAAATTTGTTAACAATTTTTGGCTTTGAGCGATCGCCGCAAAGTTTCTTAATGCCAAAGCGGGAATTCTTGCCCTTTCTAGGATTCAGCCGTTGCAATCACCAGGGGTTCGGGTTGGAAGTGATGGGTTTGGTCTAAAGTCCAGTTGGTGAGTTGGGTGGCTTGGCCTTGTTCTACAGCGACAATAATATAGGAGTATTCTGACCAAGCATATTCGCGATCGCACTCCGAGGGAATCGCGGGATAGTTGGGATGAGAGTGATAAATGCCGACAATTCTAAGCTGGCGATCGCGTCCTTGTTTCTGTGCTCTGAGGAGTTCTTTTGGATGTATAACATATCGGCGTTCTTTTGTCAAGGTGTCTGAGTCGGACAATTCCCTTGCAGTTTCTGGACTCCAGACATTTTCGGTTTCCCAGACTTCCACCACTGTTTTACCTGTGGGGGAAATCTCACCTAAAAGCAACCCACAGCACTCCTCTGGATAGGTGCGTTCCGCATGGGTGCGAATGGTGGCCTCGTGAGTTGCAGTTACAGTGAGAATCATCCCCTTATTCCAACTTGCGATCGACTCTGGACTTCTATTTTACCGTTACCAGGGACTACCAATTAGGGTAAATCCGGCCCAATAATAAGGATGAGTTAAATCCGTATTCTCCACCCCTACTAAATCCGCAGGCAGTTCTAACCCGCGCAAAGATCCGGTCCCTCGGAGTTCGCCATCGGCAATTTTGACCTCTCCCCGGAGTAGTGATAATTGAGCTTCTTGCAACGCTTCAGCTTTGATAGGTACCTCTGCCAGATGTTGATAAAATTCGGTCATTAGTGCCAAAGTTCCCTCATCACTAACATACCATAAAGATGCCAAGGCCGATTTAACCCCAGCAGCGAGTGCTAAACCAGCGAATCCTAATTCGGCAGTTTCATCACCGACGGCAGTCCGACAGGCACTGAGTACCAATAACTCAACTTGAGGATTGTTCCATCCTAGTGTGCGTAATTCATCCAGGTGTAGTTGTTCATTCCAGAGTTGGATAAACGAATTTTTTTGTTCACCCGGGTTAAATTCGGCGTGAGTTGCCAAGTGGATGATTTGATAGGGATATTCTTGGCGTTTGGCAATTAAATTTGTGCGAGTAAAGGATTCATTGAGCAATGCTTGACCCTGCCACAGTTTTTCGGTGATAGTGGAGAGTTCTAGGGGGACTGCGGGTAACGCATTCAGTTGGGTAAACTGACTTGCACCCATTGCTAAAACACGACTGTTGCGGAGGGAAATGTAACGCATATCGGTCAAACTGATGCTAGGAATTAGGGCGATCGCGTATTGTTCAATCAGAAATTTTTCCCCATCATGTAAAGCAGCAATGGGAAGACTCCGCAACCCGGCATCCATACTAAAGAGTAAGGTATCAATATTTTGCGCCGCTAATTCCTCTTGAATGGGAGCAATTAACCATTGATACAGGGTTTGTGCGGGGATTAAATATTGGTTGGTACTTCGGAAACGAGGATTGGAAATTTGCTGACGTAATTCAAATGCCGCTTGCAGGATTGCTTGCCGATTTGCTTCCGGAACTGTCTTGCGAATGGGAGTTCCCTCGGTTGTGACTACCACGATTTCTAATTGATCCGGCAATAATAAAGTATAGACGATCGCCGGGTTGGTGTTGGTTTGTTGGGTAATGTTCCCCAAGGTATCGCGAATGCTTTCCGTGGACTGGACAGGTTGTTGAGACAGATCGGTACCTAAGTAATCGGCAAATTGCTGATCCTGAAGGCGATCGAGTTGTAAGACAGCATTGCTGACATTTCCCACCTCTAGGGATTGGGTAATATTTGCCACATTCATGGGGATGGGTGGCGGTGCAACTTGTCCCCGTGGCAGATTGCCGCCAGGGGAAGGGGAATTCTCCTTGGGAGGTTGTGAGGGAGGGGTGTTGGGTGCAGGTTGCGGGGCGATCGCCCGTGAACTGCTGGGATTTGGACCAGCATGCGCAAGTGTGACAGAAGTTTGTACCCCCGGTCCAGACGGAGGGGGAGGGGGTTCTATGGTCAAAATAGGGGGTGGAGGACCCATCTCCGGACCATTAGGACGGGCGATCGCTGGGGTTGGGTTGCTTAGGCGATCGAGGTTGGCATTCGGTTGCGCTTGTCCAGGTTGTTGCTGTTGAGGTGTTGGCGGGGGTTGAGTTCCTCCTGTTGGCGGAGGTTGAGTTCCTCCTGTTGG
>NZ_JAFLQW010000569.1 GCF_017313335.1 Phormidium pseudopriestleyi FRX01
GTCTTGTGTCATCACGGGCGAATTCCCCGAAATTATGTTCACTTTCTGAACGAAGCAAGTGCCTGTGGGATTTTAAAACAATCTGGGGGCCGCTATCGGTTTTATCATGATAAATTACGAGAACATTTAGCCTCTACCATCCAGTTAAAAGTTGAACCCCTATCACCCCGTAAAAATAAGTTTTTTGGGTGGTTTTTATCCAGAAGATAGGGATTGAATTTACAGGGTTTGATTAGCGGAATTCTGCCGAGGATCCGGGTTTTTTTAACTTTAGCTCTGTCAAGGTGTATTTGTAGGGGCGCAATGCTTGCGCCCAATTCTGGGCGCAAGCATTGCGCCCCTACGTGAAATCTATTGTCTGGAGGCAGAGCCTCCAATGGGCGTGACTCGGCAGAGCCAAGTCACAAGGATACAACGTTTGTAGTAACCCCTTCAGGGGTTTCTTTTTGATAACTCCTGAAGGAGTTACTACGAACGTTTCCCCGGGTTCCAAGTCCCGTGAAACCCTAACGGAATTACCCCGGGTAACCCTAACCGACATTCCGGTTCCTCATCTAACCGATCGCCATCAAAAATCCATACCTGACTCTGATGTTGGTTGGCATCATAAACCACGGTTAAAACCCACCCTTGTTCAGGGCGATCGCCATCTGGTGCATAAATCGGTTCACTCGGATAACAGTTGTCCGGGATAGGGGCCTCAGTCAGTTGGCCGGTTTGATAGTCGAACCGCCCGATCGCCCCTACAGGTTCCCTCCCTAACTCCACTCCCTTTCGATGCAAGGATAAATAGGTATAACGCCACTCCTGTCCCACTTCTCGGAAATCTACCGATGGAAATTCACAGTGGCGATTAATAATTGTCTCTGTAGCCATCACTTTTCCTGTAGTGGGATTCAGTCGGACTCGGCAGAGGGTCCCTTTCGCCCCAGTCACCGTCTCCAAGGTGGCAAATTCCTTCAGATATTGATTCGTCTGAAAATCCTCATAACGCACCAAATCTAATCCAATCTCTCCATCCCGACTCACCGAACCATTGCCAAAATGCCACTGATACCAGGGTTCCGCTTCCCCCCGACTCACCAGTTCTAAGCTGGAACGGTCAATCACTAATATCTGAGTCCCTAACTCCGGATGCCAGGTTAAGCTATCGCTAAAACTTTTCAGGTGCAACAAGACGGGTAACAGACTCATCCGCACAGGTGGAATGAAAAAGATTAAATAAGGTCCAGCCATGACAAAATCATGGATTAGCGGCACTCCCTCTAGGTCAAATGCTGCCTGTTGCTGGATTTGCCCCCGGTTGTTGCTGCGGTAAACGTGCAGTTGGGTGGTTTTTCCAGGGGAAACGCCAAAATTATAGATTTCCCCGGTTTGGGGGTCGCGTTTGGGGTGGGCGGAATAGCCCCAGTTCGGTTCCAATCCGTCTAAGTTGTCCAGTCCGAAGGTTTCTAGGGTTTCTAAATCTAATCCGTAGGGATGTCCCCCTTCCCAGAGGGCTAAGAGTTTGTCCGGGAGGGCAATCACGGAGGTATTTGCCGCATTTTTCATCTTTTTGCCAAATCGTTCCCAGAAGGGTCCCGGGGGAAGAGTGCCATATCCGCCAAATTGTAGGCGGCCCTCGGCTTCTTCGGCTTGATATCCGGCAGTTTGAACATAGCGGTAGAGGGCGTGACTGTCCCTGCCGTTCAAGTGAACGCCTAAAATCGCCCCATCGCCATCAAACCAATGTCCCACTCGGTTTTCCCCTCGGGTGAGGCGCGCTGGACCATTGCGATAGAGGGTTCCGCGCAATCCGGGGGGGATTGTTCCGGTGATGGTTTTGAGGGGAGTGGCGGGAAATTCCTGGGCGGGGGAGGCGATCGCCCCTGCCCAACTTTTCTCTCGATTTTCGGGTTTGCTAATGCTTTTCATGGCTATTTTCAATCTATTTATCGTACATGGTCTTATCTTTGCTAAAATAGCTCCGTTGTTCTAGTTATTTCATACCGTCTTTGAGTCAATCAATAGACACATCACCCGGGATCGATACTCTGGCGCAAGAACTGGCCTCGATCCAGCAAACGGGTTCTAAACGGATTTCCCTCTTGGGTTCCCGTCATGTTCCGATTACCCATCAAGCTCTCATTGAGCGAATGACCTATGCCTTGGTTTTAGAAGGGAATCGAATTCTGACTTCTGGTGCTACCGGCACCAATTCTGCTGCGATTAAAGGCGCGATGAAGGCAGATCCCAATATGCTGACGGTGATTCTGCCCCAAAGTCTGGATCGTCAACCCCGCGAGTCGCGCAAGCAACTCGAAAAGGTGGTCCACTTGGTGGAAAATCCCGCGAATGACCATTTATCTTTAGCCGAAGCCAGTGCTTTGTGCAATTTGGAAATTGTCTCTCGCTGTCAGCAGTTAATCTGCTTTGCGTTCCATGATAGCCACACGCTACTGCAAACTTGTCAGGATGCGGAGGAACAACACCGACTTGTGACGTTGTTCTATTTTGATTAAGGGCATCCTCGTTTATTTAGGCTTGACCCTGCGATCGGATTTCCCATTTGGCGTTTGGATACGCTTGTGTTGGCTCTCGTTTTACTCTAGAATTTCCCGGCGAAGAAGAGATAAAACTGCCGTTGCCTAGGTCAGTTATTGTTTAAAGACTCCCAGGCAATGGCCCCGAGGCTACTCGATTCGTCAAGGTTCCTTAAGAACGTGGTGAGGCGAACTAACGGAGGCGATCGCTGATGTTTGGCACTGGCAGTTTGTCCCCCTCTTCGAGTGGTTTCATTTTCTAGTAATTTGTAGTTGTACGGATATTTAGTCACTCTTTATTCATGGCTTCAACGTATTCTTTTGATATTGTCAGCGATTTTGAGCACCAGGAACTCGTTAATACGATTGACCAAACCAATCGCGAAATTACCAGTCGTTACGACCTCAAAAATACCAAGACGACGGTTGAACTCGGGGATGATGAAATTGTCATCAATACCGATAGCAATATGACGTTAGAGGCGGTTCATTCGGTGCTGCAACAAAAGGCAGTTAAGCGGAATTTGTCGTTGAAAATTTTCGACTATGGCAAGGAGGAAACCGCCAGCGGTAACCGCATTCGTCAGGTGATTAAGCTCAAAAAAGGCATCGCCCAAGAGGTGGGGAAACAAATTACTAAGTTACTCCGGGATGAGTTGAAGAAGGTCCAAGGCTCAATTCAAGGGGATGCTGTACGGGTTTCGAGTAAGTCAAAAGATGATTTACAAGAAGCGATGGTGTTGATTAAGCAAGAAGATTGGCCGGTAGCGTTACAGTTTACTAACTATCGGTAAAGGTGTGGGATCGGAGGTTCCGCAGAATTCTTTAGAAACGGTGCGATCGCATCAAAGCTGAGACGATCGCACTGTTTTAGGGAACTTCAAGTCAACGGGAGTGGCAATGACTCAGGAAAAAATAGACCGACAACGCGAACATCAGGCTAATGAACGGACGTTTTTGGCTTGGTTGCGGACTTCCATTGGCATGATTGGCTTTGGATTTGCGATCGCTCGTTTTGGGTTATTTTTACGCGAGTTACAAGCTAGTGTGACGGGTGAACCTGACTCTGTACCGGCGATCGCTATTAATTCCCAAACCTTGGGTGTGGCATTGGTGATTATGGGAATTATTTTTATTCCCTTATCCGTCTGGCGCTACAATCGGGTTTTTCAACAAATCGAATTCAGCGCCTATCGCCCGAGTCGCTGGATGGTATGGTTAACTGCGGCAACGGTGATGATTGTTGGAATTCTGACGATTCCCTTCGTGTTGTTGCGACATTCTACGAGGGAACCGATACCCCAGTTTCATCGCCAAAGTCGGGAAAATGTGATGGGCGATCGCGATCGGCGCTAGGGTTTTATCCCCTATAGCAACCCTAAATCATTTATGAATTCTTAAGCTCCCCTCTCCCGCTTTGGGAGAGGGGTTGGGGGTGAGGGCATTCCACAACTGATATAGGATTGCTATAGCTGACCCCTGAAGGGGTCACTACAAACTGTTCGTAAAACTGTTCGTCGTAACCCCTTCAGGGGTTATCCCACAAAAAGGGCTTTTTTTGAGTAATAATTTCCCCTTTCCGGTCAAATAAAATCGTGCCAATTTCTAACGCAGTATCGGCATATTTCTTAACATAATTCTTAGCATTCTGACTAATCTTTTCCCCTAAATTATTAAAGACTAAATCAGCCAGTCCTCGTTCTTTAATTTCAAAATAAGCAGCATCAGCAGTTTTAGCATTTAAAACCGCTTCTACCGTCGCCATATCTCCCCCCGCCCGCACAACTGCGGCACTGAGAATTTCTAATTTGGCATCGGCAATATGGCTGGATGTGTTAAAAATTCCCCCGGCTAATTTAATCAGTTTGCCTTGATATCCCAGTAGCAAAACAGATTCTGCACCACGCAATCCGGCTTCAACTAACAGCGCCCCGATCCAGTTTCCAGTTTGCACTATCTGTGATTCTGGAATTCTTAACCGTTGGGCGACCACTAGACCATTATTGCCAATGCAGAAGGTTAAATGAGGGGAATTTTTGACCTTGGACTGCAAATCTTGGCGAAATTCATCAAGATGATCGGCAGAGGAAAGGGGTTGGGAAATTCCACTGGTTCCGAGTAAGGCTAATCCTTCTAAGATGCCAAAGGCAGCATTAGAAGTCCGGCTGGCGAGTTGCCGTCCTTCGGGTAAAATGATGGAGACAATGACGGTTTTATCTGCGGGAATTAATGGGAATAAATTGCAGTCAAAAAGTTGCCGCGCATAGTGATAAATGGCGGGTTCTCCGGTTTTGGTTTTGCCTAATCCTTCCCCGGCTTCTAGGATTAAGGGTTGGGTTTGGCGGGGGGTCCATTTGACCCAAGCCCAAATGGGAGTATTTCGAGTTAAGTCTAGGTTATCTCCGGGATCGCTGAGGGTGATAGCGAGGGCAGAAGTGGCATCCAGTTGGGCGACTTGATGGATGGGAATCTCGACGGATTCGGGAATCAGGTCAAGGGTGACCGTTTTGGGGGCCTCTGCACTGGGAGAAAGCACCATCAGGGCCGCTTTCGCCGCAGCAACGGCGAAAACGGGTAGGGTGTAGCCGGTTTTTGCCATGTTAAGAGGGCCAAGGACTGAAATAATTGAGGTTCGGGTTTAGGGGGAATTAGGGGAGATTTTTGCTAACAGGGGACTCGATGTTTAGGTTGGGGTTGAGTTCGTAGGCTTTATTATAACTGGCTGCAGCGCTACGGGTGCAGTCTAAGGCTTCTAGGGCTAAGGCACGATAATACCAGGCTTCGGCATTTTTGGGATTGATTTCTACCGCTTTGTCCAGACTGATGATGGCTTCTTCGTTGCGGTTGAGTTCTTGCAGAACGACGCCACGATTGTACCAAGCCCAATGATAGTTGGGGAAGGCTTGTACCGCTTTGTCGTAGCTGGCGATCGCTTCGGGGTATCGTTTTAATAAGTATAAAGTGTTCCCACGATTGTTCCACACTTCATAAAAATTGGGTTGTGAGGCGAGGGCTTTGTCGTAACAAGCTAAGGTTTTTTCCGTCAGTCCCATGCTTTTGAGGGCTAGTCCTCGATGATACCAGGCGCGGGAATAGTCCGGTTTGAATTCGATCGCCCGATCATAGCTGGCGATCGCTTCGTCATATTTACCTAAGTTCCCGAGGGCGATGCCACGATTATTCCAGGTGCGATGATGATCGGGTTTGAGCCGTAAGACGCGATCGTAGCTCTCAACCGCTTCCTGGTGGCGTCCGCTGTCATCCAGGGCGTTGCCCCGATTGATCAGGGCCTGGTAATAGCCGGGATTGATCTCTAGCGCCATGTCGTAGCTTTTAAGGGCTGGATTGGTCCGCCCCAAGTTGTACAGCGCATTGCCGCGACAGTACCAGATTTCATCTCCATTGGGTTCGAGTTCGAGCGCTTTGTCATAGCTGGCGATCGCTCCTGTATAATTTCCCGCTTCACTTAGGTTTAATCCTTTCCGAAAGAAAAACTCAACCTCTAAGCCTTTAGCACAAGTTATGAAATTTGACATCTTTCTTTTGGGAGACGTTTTTAAGATGATGTTAGCCAGGATATCATATTTTTCTGGGGTTGGTCAGACTTTAATTTAAAAATTTCCTCAAGGGATTCAGGGGTCTCAAAATCTGAAGCCCCCATTGTCTATACGGCTCTGTTCTTGATTATATCAAGGTTTGAGCGGGATTTTTGCAGAAAAGTTGCATTGTCCCGGTCCGGGACATGAAGCGTTAACCCAAAGAGGGCCTAGGAGGGAGTCCGGAAAAAATCACAATGGCGCGATAGATGTCAAGGGCGTTGGGTAGAAATTTTCTAGCAAAAAAAAAGAAGCACCGCTGTGCTCCTTTTCCGAAGATATCTCTATAGATTTATACCTATCCAGATGCATTTCATCAATAGAGCCCATAGATGTCACCCCTAGGCTATATAAATAGAACAAACATCGGAAACAGAAAACAGTTGCACCCAGGCCGAGTCAGCGGAGGCATTGCTTAGGAGAGCCAACCCCATCGACTGCCTTGGGACTGAAGCAGATTGAGGGAGGAAGGGGTTTGTTGAGGAAACAGGAGGGAGGAAAGATCCTCAGAGAGTTTTTCATACTCCGCCTCGCGCAAGTCCATCAGAATTTCCCGGATTTGTCCCACATTGGGGTTATCAATGAAGCGATCGCGAACGGCTTCTACGGAGCGATCAAGGGCGAGATCGGCTTCAGCATCATTCTGAGCTAATGCTAATTCGGAGTAGAGATTGTTGAGTTCAGCCCGTAAGGGGTCTAACTCGGGGGAGTCGGGAAGCTTGTTGAGCAACGAGGCGATCGCCGCTTGGTTTTCCTGAGCAACAACCGAGGATGATTCTTGATTGTAAGTCGGGATGGAGATAATGTCGGGGTTTTGGTCAACCGCTTGTGCTGGTGTAAAGATCATCAGGGTTGAGATCAATAGACAGGATACACACATTTTTCCTTTCCTCAATAATATATAGAGTAGCGTTGCTAGGTCTTGGTGAGTCTTTCAGTTGAGCGCTGAGGCTAACCGGACTTTGACAGAGAGTTTAGCAGGAATGCTCAAAGAATGCAGGGGCAGTTGCCGATTGAGGTTCAGGACTTGCGAAATGTTGGCGATGTCAGCCAAACTGTAGCCCAGGCAGGACATGAATTGACCCGACTCTCTAGGAAGGCGTTCGGACCGTTCCACCACTGGAAAGGCCCACAGATCCAGGGCTGTCCCGGTTTCCTGTTTCCAGCATTTTCCCTGTTTTTCCATTGTCACTTGCTCAGGGTTCAGGGGTAAGAGGTTCCTAACATCACTCAAGAACCGTTGTGGGATGTTGAGGGTTGTGGGATGGAACTGGGGAGATTTGTGACCGTCCAAGAGGCGATCGCCTAGGAATTTTAATACCAGAAAATACCTTGGGTAAAGGGTTTCAGCCAATTTTAAAAAAAACTACTAATGGCTTTACCCAAACTGAAAAAACTGTGTTATTCTTATGGATGAGATTGAAATTCGGTTGCAGTGTTTGTTTCGAGTATTGATAGGTATTTCTCCCTTTCGTCTGGACAGGCTTCTCTCCGAAAACTTGACCTCTACATCCGTTGAATTTTGGAGTTAGTCCATGTCTATTTACGTTGGTAATCTTTCTTATGAAGTTACCCAAGAAGATCTGAGCGCCGTATTTGCAGAATATGGCTCCGTTAAGCGCGTGAATCTGCCCACCGACCGGGAAACGGGTCGTGTGCGCGGCTTTGCCTTTGTGGAAATGTCCACTGAAACTGAAGAAGGCGCTGCGATTGAAGCCCTTGATGGGGCTGAGTGGATGGGTCGCGATATGAAAGTCAACAAAGCCAAACCTCGTGAAGACCGAGGCTCCTTTGGCGGCGGCGGCGGCGGCGGCGGCGGCGGCGGTCGCGGTGGCCGTCGCAACAACTTCTCTCAAGGCTACTAAGCTAGATTAGTGGAACTCCAAACGATGAAATCTCCCGAACGATCAGAGTACAGGCACTGAAACCTTCGGTGCCGGGATATACTATCAAATCGGAGAGTTTTTTTTCTGGAAACCCATAAGACGAAACCTTTTCGTCTCATAGCTTAAACTGAAAAAGCTCAGATATTCAATATCTGAGCTTTTTCTTTTGGGCGATCGGTCTTGTGATTTAATTCAGAGTAAACTGTAACATCTCCCCGTCGGGTGCAAACTCACCCCTATTCCCGATTGAACATAAACCGCCCATTAACTTTTTCCCCCTGAATATCCGTGAGAATTGCTACCTTATACTCCCCGGATACTTCCGCCGGCAGAAACGCAGCATAATGTTCCCCAGGTTCGTCATACAGCAGTTCCAGAGTGCGTTGTTCCCCTGTTGGTGTTTCCACCTGCGCGGTTACATTTGCACCGGGAATCGGTTCGTGAGTATCTCCCATTTGTAGATAAAAATCTAAATGCACTCCTCCGGGTTCCGGTAACGCCACTAACTCTAAATGATACGGACCCATTTCAATCACCTGTCCCCCTTGGGTTGGGCGTTCCTCGGGCGGAATTGCTGTGGGCGTTACTACTGTTTCTGTGGGGGTTTCCGTCGCACTTTCTAGCACATTCGCCTCCGGTTCTCCGGTTCCACAGGCAGTTAACCCGATTAATCCCAGACTAACCATAGCAATAGAACCTAATTTGAGCGATCGCCCCATTTTGATTTCTCCTTTTGTATCACATTCTATTTTTGACAACATCTTAAGAATCCGTAAGGGGTTTTACTCCATCATTAAACCGTTCCTCCCTATTTTCTGTAGAAACTTGTTGCAGCTTTAACCTCGGACCAAATTGAGAATAAAGCGCCGGAATTACCAACAAGGTTAACGCAGTGGAACTAAATAATCCCCCCAAGACAACCACCGCCAACGGTTGTAAAATTTCCTTTCCAGCCCCAGTTCCGATCGCCAGGGGTAACATTCCTAAAGCCGAAGTTAAAGCCGTCATTAAAATCGCCGTTAACCGTTCCATTGAACCCTGAAAAATCACTGATTTGAGGGGCATTCCTTCAGCCAGTTTAGAATTATAGTTATCCACTAATAACAGCCCATTGCGAGTGGCAACTCCAAATAATGTAATAAATCCTACCATCGAAGCAACCGACAAAACACCACCCCCCAAGGCGACGGAAAAAATTCCGCCAGTAATCGCTAAGGGAAGATTGAGCATAATCATCACCGTACTCGCCAGAGATTTAACCGCAAAATACATTAAAATTGCAATTATAATCAAGGCTAATGAACCAAAAATCAGTAAATTTTGACTCGCCCGCTGTTCCGATTCAAATTGTCCCCCATATTGGATAAAATATCCCGACGGAAGTTGCACCGATTCGCGAACCTTGTCCCTAATTTCATCCACAATACTGCCTAAATCTCGCCCAGAAACATTGGCAGAAACCACAATTAAGCGCGAGACATTTTCCCGGTTAATGGTATTAGGACCCGTGCCATAATCAATTCGGGCAACTTGGGCCAGGGGAATTTTTGTACCGTTAGGGGTATCTATTAATAAGTTACGAATAGTATCTAAATTGTTGCGAAAGTCTTCTTTTAACCAGACGACTAAATCGAACAATTGTTGTCGTTCTAGGACTTGGGAAACCACCCGTCCATTCAGGGCAGTTTCCAGGGTGTCTGACAAGTAACCCACGGTTAATCCATATCGGGCAGCAGCAGGGCGATCGAAGTGAATTTGCACCTGACGGATGGGGACTTGGGGTTCGAGTTGTAAGTCTACTATGCCGGGAATATCCCGCATCAAGTCCCGAACTTGTGCCCCCAGAATGCGAAGTTCTGGGAGTTCGGGACCGAAGACTTTGACGGCGATCGCACTTCGGACTCCCGAGAGAACTTCATCCATTCTGTGAGAGATAAATCCGCCAATACTGGGGGCAACACCGGGTAATTTCTGGAATTCTTCCCGTAATTTGGCGATCGCCCCTTCCCGATCTTGTATCCCCTCATCACTCAACTCCACATCCAAATGTCCCAAAGTTACCCCCCCAGCATCGGCATCTCCCGGTGCTCGTCCCGATCGCAACTGTACCCAACTAAAACGAGGGTCATCTTTGAGGGCATCTTGCATCGCTAACCCCGCCCGATTTGTCATTTCTAATGACACCCCAGGATAGAGCACCATTGCATTCACTAAAGACCGTTCCTGAAACTCCGGTAAAAACACCCGCCCCAACGATGGCAAGACAATCAAAGAGGCAATAAAGGCAGCCGTAGCTATCCCTAAAACCAGACTCGGCCATTGAATCGAAACCCGCAATAAAGGCCGATACAGTCGTTCCGCCACCCGCGAAACCCAGGTTTCTTCCTCCGGTAAAGTTTGAGATGCTAATAAAAAAGCACATAATGCCGGAGATAGAGTTAATGCCACAAAAGTCGAGGCAAAAATTGACACTAAATAAGCCACTCCCATCGGGGCAAAAATTCGCCCTTCAACTCCAGTTAAGGTAAAAATTGGGGCAAATATCACGGCAATAATTACCGTGGAAAATAGCACACTTACTCGCACTTCTACAGAAGTCTGATAAACCACTTCTAACGGAGGAATTGGATTCCCTGCGGCTTGATTTTTCCGTAACCCTCGGTAGCAGTTTTCCATGTCTACAATCGAGTCATCTACGACGGACCCAATGGCTACCGCCAGTCCTCCCAATGTCATAGTATTAATGGCTTGACCGAAGAGATTCATCACCATTAATCCAATAATTAAGGATAAGGGAATGGCACTCAGGGTAATCACGGCAGTGCGCCAATTCATTAAGAATAGAAACAGAATAATCGAAACAATGATAATTCCATCTCGCAGAGAATCGCGGACATTTTCAATGGAAGCATCAATAAAGTCCGATTGCCGAAAGGTAACCATGACATTGACATCGGCAGGTAAACTTGTCTGTAGTTCTGCGATCGCCCCCTCCACTGCTTTCGTGACTGTGGGAGTATCCGCCAGGGGTTGCTTATTCACCACCACCACCACGGCAGATTGTCCATTCACACTCCCATCCCCCCGTTTCAAGGCAGCGCCAATTTTTACCTCTGCCACATCTTCTAACAGAATGGGCGTACCATTGCGCGCCGTTACAACGGATTTTTGTAAATCTTCCAAGGATTCAATTCGACCAATTCCTCGGATAATTAATTCCCGGTCTGGAGATTGTAAAAAACCACCGGCAGCATTAGTATTTGCTGCTTCTGCTGCCTCTCTAACTTGAGCTAGAGAAACATTATAAGCCTGTAATTGTACGGGGTCTGCTAAAACCTGATATTGACGAACATCGCCGCCATAGGCAATCGCTTGAGTCACCCCTCGGACTGCCAGTAATCGATTAATAATATCGCGATCGACCCATTCTCTTAACTCCATTAAAGTGGTTTCTCCCTCTCCCGTCACCGTAAAGGCATATTGAATAATTGTCCCAATTGGAGAAGACATCGGAGAAATTTGGGGCGTTTCCACCCCTTGGGGTAATTTGCTGGATGCTTGCTGCAATCGTTCGGTGACTAATTGCCGCGCTTGATACTCATCAGTCCCCCATTTAAAAATAACTTTAACAACAGATAGTCCGACTCCAGAAGACGATCGCACGGTTTCCAATCCCGGAGTTCCATTAATGGCACTTTCAATAGGAAACGTCACCAAAGATTCCACCTCTTCCGGGGCAAGTCCCGGGGCTTCTGTTTGAATTTCCACTTGAGGAGGAGCAAAGTTTGGAAACACATCTAAGGGCATTTGGGAAATGGTATGAATGCCCAAAATTGTGACAATTATTGCTCCAATCACGACTAACCACCGCTGGGCGATCGACCATTTCAGAATACCATTGAGCATGGATTAGGAGGGGTAGGAGTTAAGAGTTTAGCTGTGATTTCAGGGTGGCATGAAAATATGAAATCCAGATGAAATTTTGCTAAAATAGGGAAAATAGAACTCACCCGGGAGAACTTACGGTCATGGAAAACCCGAAAAAAGCAGCAGTCAATGCCAGTGTTCAGGATACCTTTTCCCAGACGAATGCCACAGCAGAGGGGATTGGGGAACTATTAAGTATGGAAGAAATTAAACGCCGTTACCCCCAAGAGTGGGTGTTGATTGCCTACAAGGAACTCAATCCGGATCAATCGGTAAAAACCGGGGAACTGTTAGCGCATTCCCCGGATTGTGATCACATATATGAGCGACTGCCATTCCGAACCAAACCTGTGGCGATCGAATATACAGGACCCTTTCCCGATGATTTAGGGGTTTTGATGTAATGAAAAATAAAGAGTATCGTTTGGAGTGCGTACCCTGTAAAAACTTACTTAATCCCCAGGAAAGAGTAAACTTATTCTTGGTTAGAGCCGGTATCGGCGCAAAAGGAACACTTCCTGTATTTGTCCCCTTATTGGTAGATTCTGGAGCAACTTATACAACTTTACCTGTGCCTTTATTACAATCTGTTGGTTGCGATTTAAAACATCCTATCACTCAAGTCTCAATTGTCACAGGTAACGGTCAAATTAATTGTCCTGTAGTTACAGTCCCTTGGTTTAACTGTCTCGGACATACGAAAAAAAAATTTCCCCGTAGTGGGACATACCTTAAGAAGGTCAATCGGTTGGCAGGGTATTCTTGGAATGGATTTCCTAGAAGCATCCCAGGCTGTCATTTCTTTCGCTGAGGGTAAAATTCGGTTTGGTTCGCTGTAGAGGGATATGAATCCAATCTCTAAAATTAGAGATCAACTATTATGCAAAGTCTGATTTGGCATGAGGTGAAATATGAACAAAAAATATCGAGGATTTCGCTGGTTTTGGGGATTGCTTTTCTGTGTTGTGTATCCTATCGGCGTGGGTCAATCTTTAGCGGCTTTACCGTTGCAGGTAGGCGTTTACCGAGTGGGTTCTCGCTACATTCAAATTGCGGAACAAAATAACCGAATCTGTTTTGTGGGTTTTTCAGCGCGGGGTGCCACAACTGCTTCTGTAGAACCCGAATCGAATTATCCCAATTCTTACAAGGTTGAGGGATATGAGGGAGCCATTTTATTTCAAGCGGATATCAATACGCTCTTATTTGGTCCAAGGCATTATTTAGAGGAATATCCGGCAGATCGAAGTTTCTCTAGGGAATTGACTGAGGATTTGGAAGCCTGTCTTAACTCCACTGAACCCTTTCTTAATCGTGTATCTGAAGGTCGAAATGGGCGTTAGTTAGCATGGCGATCGCCGGATAATTTACTCGTGATGATGATTGTTGTTGACTAAAACTGGCAATTCACAAAACTCACCTTTAACTGGTTCTGAAAATTCACCGATTTCTGAGGGAAAATTCGGAGAGGGCTCGGTTGATTTTGTCAGCGGTTTACTGCGTCGTCCTAACCAAAATGCCACCCCTGCGATCGCCCCGGCAAGGGGTAGCCATCCCCACTGCATTAACCCGGCTGCATTCATCTGGCTTGCCTCGGTTTCTTCGGGTTGTTCAGGGCTGCTAGGGCTGCCACCTCGGAGAGATTGGGCGTAGAGTTGCACCGCCCCTTCGGTTACAATGCGATCGCCTGCAAATAATCCCCCTTTGACCTCAATTCGCTCTCCAAATTGTTGTCCGAGTCTCACCTCAACCGGCTGAAATTGTTGCCCATTTTGGACATAAACCACCGGCAAATTATTAACTTCTACAATGGCACTTTCGGGAATACTGGTCACCATTTCACTGGTTCTATTTGTAGCAATTTCCAAATCAGCAAACATTCCCGGTTTTAATTCCCCCCCGACATTATCTACTTCTGCCCTTACGGGAATCACTCGGGTTTCCCCTTGAACATCCGGGGCGATATAATCAATTCTTCCGGTAAAAATGCGGTTGGGAAAACTCGCCACTCTGATATTGACTTGTTGTCCGATTTTGACTTGTTGTAAATCTTTTTCATAGAGATTGGCGGTTGCCCCTACCCGCGCCTGATTTTGAATTTTCATTAACGTGGTTCCTGCGGCATCTACCGATTGACCCGAGGTAATTTCTCGGTGAGCAACCACGCCGGTAATCGGAGAAGTGACGGTAACGGTTCCCTGTTCATCCGGCGTAATATTTAACTGATTCAAGCGAGTTTGATAGGTGCGATCGCTCAAGTTAACTCGGGATTTTGCCCCTTGTAATTCAGCATCAGCGCGTTTTAATTCGGCTTCGGCTGCAATCACCCCTTGGCGACTTCTTGCCCGAGTCAATTGCCCTCGCGCTTGGGCTAATAAATCTTCAGATTCCCGCAAATCTCTTAACGGTAAATCCGCTTCAGCCCGTTTCACTTCCCCTTGGGCTTCTAGTTGTCCTAAGCGGCTTTGAGCGCGGGTTAATTCGGTTTGCGATCGCGCTAATAATTCTTCTGATTCCCGTAAGTCTCTTAACGGTAAATCTATTTCCGCGCGTTTAACTTCCGATTCAGCTTGCAATTGCCCTAACCGACTTTGAGCGCGTTTAACTGAGGCTTTTGCCCCTGCGAACTGGGCTTCGGAATCCAGCATCTGACGGCGCGGAATTGCTCCTTGTTCAACTAATTCTTGATCCCGTTCAAAGCGTTCCTGAGCAACGACTAATTCAGTTTCAGCTTGAGAAATTTCGGCTTCTGCGAGTTCCATTTGGCGCTGGTAGTTTTCTCGGGCAATCGATAGCACTCCGCCTTCTTCAACTAACTGGCGATCGCGTTCATAGCGAGACTGAGCAATTTCTACTTGTTTCTGCGCTGCGGTAATTTCCGATTCCGCTAATTCCACTTGGCGACGATACCCTTCTTCGGCAGCAGTTAATACCCCGCGTTCCTCCACTAAATTCTGGTCCCGTTCATAGCGAGATTGAGCCGTTGACACTTGCTGTTCCGCTTGGGCAATTTCCGCATCAGCAATGGTCACCTGCCGTTGATAATTTTGTTGTGATAATTGCCAATTTGCCTCAGCTTGCTTGAGATTAGATTCGGCTTCTGCCTGTTTTTGAAGGGCATCTACTCGCAAGGCTGCTAATTCTGGACTTGACAAAATTGCCACAGCATCTCCGACTTTAACTGCATCTCCCGGTTGCACTAATAATTGAATAATTTTCCCGGCGATCGGTGCAGTTACCTCTACGGTTTCATTGGGTAATGTTTCAATTTGTCCGGTAACTTTGATTCCGACTTCCATCACCGCTTGTTGCACGGGTTCGATTAAAATTCCCATGCGTTTAAGGGTTTGAGAATCGACTTCAATTCCTCCCGTCGGTGCGTGACTGGCATCGCCACCGCCTTCAAATTCATTTCCATGTCCAGGATGCGCTACCACTGCGACAGGAGTCATTACCAGCAGGAGAGTGGCAAGCAAGGTAGGGGTTAGGTTAGAGTAATTGAGCGATCGCATGATTAGTCTGGATCTCGTAAGGGTGAATCAAACCTCACCTCCAACTTTGACAGAGGAAAATGAAATAAGGATGAAATTGAATTGTCTTAGGGCGGATCCAGGAACGGTTAGAAACCGGGTTTCTTGATCATCCACTGCACTTTAACAACAAATTTGGGAAAGCAACCCGGTTTCTTATCGTGGTTTATGCCTATCCTGATTCTAAAATTGGTAGTCGAACGGTAAATAAACTCCCTTGACCTAATTCACTTTTAACCTGGATATTGCCCTGATGGGTTTTGGCGATCGCCAAAGCAATGGCTAGTCCCAAACCCGAACCCCCAGTATGGCGAGAACGGTCACTATTGATGCGATAAAAACGGTCAAAAATTCGGTTTAAATCTTGGGGCAGCATCCCAATTCCTGTATCTTTAATCTCAATTATAGCATGGCGATCGCTGGCGTCTAAAATCAGATTAACTTCCCCTCCGGCAGGAGTATATTGAATTGCGTTACTGACTAAATTAAACAGGAGTCGATAGAGTTCTTCTTCATTCCCTTTCACCTGGACTGCTTGCTGGACTCGAACCTCTATGGTGAGCTTGACGAACGAGGCGATCGCCAAGGCTGCAATTTCTTCTTCCACATCGCTAATCAGGTCATTGAGACAGCAAAGTGAGGGTTTAACGGGTAGTTCTTGTTGGTCCATTCGTGATAATAATAACAAATCATTCACGAGTTGAGAGAGGCGTAAATTTTGGCGATTAACGGTTTTTAAGGTATCCAAAATCTCCTCAAAATTAGGTCTTTCAACTCTTAAATTTGATTCGACTGTGGCTCGAATTGCCGCTAACGGCGTTCGCAATTCATGGGCGGCATCGGCGGTAAATTGTTGAATTTGACGATAGGACTGATAAATCGGCTGCATGGCAACTCCCGCCAATCCCCAACTGGCAGTTCCTACCCCTAACAAAGCAATGGGTAATCCGATTAACATAATCACTTTAACTGCCCCTAAATAATCATCAAATTCTTGCAAACTTCTCCCCACTTGCAGACTGCCCCAATCTCGGCCATCTTCCGTATGCAACACCACAGAAATTTGATGAAATCGAGTCCCTTTGCTGTCGGTAAAAGTTTGCCATGTGTCTGCACCTTCTCTCCCGGGTAATCCATCGGTATTCACTCCTGCTACGGCGATTAAATTGCCGGTTAAATCGAGTAATCGGACGTAATAATACCCTTGATGCAGCGCCCCGATCGCGTGTCGTTCCAGATTGAATTTTCGGTTCCAACATAGCTCATTTTCTGTACACAAATCCGGCAATAATCGGGCTACTTCCGGTTCTAATTTTGCCGGTTCTTGCAATACAGGTTCCAAACTATCATGGAGGGTTCCCGCAACGGATTCTAATTCGCGATCAAGAGTCATCCAATGGGCGTGGGATATTGATTCATACATTCCCCACCCACATAATGCCAAAATTACCCCCATGACTCCAGCATACCAACAAGCCAGTTGTAAGCGAGTTTGTCGAAAAAGTTGATTGTGATTCACGCTGTTTTACTCCTGAGTGGGTTTATTCTTAGGCTTTGAAGCGATATCCCAATCCATAAACCGTTTCTATGAGGCGATCATAACCCTGTTCCGCAAGTTTACGACGCAGCAGGCGCATTTGTGCGGCGACTACATTGCTGCCCGGTTCTGACCCCAATTCCCACAGCCGATCCAAAATGCGATCGCGGGTAATAATTTGCTGGGGATGACGCATCAAATATTCTAATAGCTGAAACTCTTTATTCGTCATAGAAATAGCCACAGATTCCCCGGTTTCCTGATAGCAATAGAGGGTACGAGTACCGTAATCGAGAGTAAGATTTCCCACCTGAATCTGCTGAGATTTCAATTGAGGCGATCGCCGCTGTAATGCCCTCAACCTTGCCAATAATTCCGCCATCCCAAACGGTTTAACTAAATAATCATCCGCCCCGGCATCTAACCCAGCCACTTTATCTTCCATACTATCTTTTGCGGTCAGCATCAGCACAGGTAAAGCACTGCCCGAAGCCCGCAGTCGCTTACACAATTCTATCCCCGATAATGCCGGTAATAACCAATCAAATATCGCCAGGGTATAGGGCGTTTCTACGGTTTGCCAGCGATAACTCTCAATATACTCATAACCCTCTCTCCCATCCTTAGCCCAGTCTACCACGTATGCTTCCCGCTCTAGGGTCCGTTTAATCGCTGCCCCTAAATCCGGCTCATCTTCTACTAACAGTACCTTCATCTTTACCAACCCTTATCTATCGCTCATTTATGCTACTAAACAGCCTGGGCATCCAGTTGTCTAAGGCTAATTTTTTTGCGGTTTCGCAACAATAATTAACAGAGGTCTATCTTATCTAAACTTTTCCAATAAAAATGGGTTTTCATTCCTACCTAGTTCTATTGACATAACTACATCTAAAATTATTTATATTTTCAGTTTTTCTCAACTGAAAAAACAACATTTTTCAGGGTATCATCTAAAAGTGAAACTGAGATGAAATCCGAATCCCCCAGAAGAGATATAACTTGATTCATACTTTAGATAGAGGATATTGCCACCCTGCACCGATACTGTAGAGGCTAGAACTTCATCGGAAACAAGGAAGGAGGAAAATTTTCATGCCTCATCAAATCAATCAATCCAGTATAGATGCGATCGTTAATTGTGCTATTCAGTGCGAGCATTGTGCCGACGAATGTATTGGCAATATGCCCGATTGCGCTCGCTTATGCCGAGATTGCTCTCAAATGTGCTGGACCATTGCCGGTTTTATGAGTCGAGGTTCTCACTTCATTGAACAAGTCTCTCGCGCCTGTATCGACATCTGCGAAGCTTGTGCGAAAGAATGTGAAACCCATGATGACGCACATTGTCAAAAGTGTGCGGAAACCTGTCGTCAGTCCCTGGACGTATTCAAGAATATTTCAAGCGGTGCCGCAGGTCGATAATAGAATAGCCCTCTCTCTATATAATCCAAAATACACAGCAAGACAGCTTTGCGGAGACCTGGCTGTATATTTTGGATAGGTTTTCCGTTTGGCTTCCCGACACTCAGTCCCCTTCACGGTGCAATTCCTTGGAAAACCTTAATCTTTGTAGCGATTCCTCACCGTTCTAGGGGAGTTGAGGGAAGAGTAGAGGCCAGAAACTCTCTGGTAGCTTATACTTAATTTGAAAGGCTTTTGAAGGAGTTAGACAAACTCCACTTTTCTCTCTCTACTCCGATTCAAACATCGGGACAGAAGGCACGGAACTTCCAATTTAGATTATAACCCAAGATGGCAAAAAAATCATAAAATCGCTGAAACAATTGCTCTGTATAGAAACTTACTCCTGAAGAAAATCTCATCTGTAATCAATCTTATCTTGAGAATCGTTTATAGGAACTAGAAGAAATTCTAATTATGGAAAGTGCTAAAATTTCACCGTTTCGCCTGATCTGGCGTTTATAATTAAAAGCACTATCCAATCAGCTTCAGTAAGGAGAGTTTTATGGTGCTATCAAACTGGTTTGAATTTATCCTCTTGACCTTATTTAATGCGACGTTTTGTGTATTATTGCCTAGAGTTCTCACCTTGAATTGGTCCCAGATTTTTAGTCAAATTAAGGGGCAAAGTAAGCGACTCTCCAACATGACTGGGGAAGATTTTTCTAATCCGGGATTAGTCTCAACATTAAAAACTACATCCTTGCACAATCAGTTGCAGTGACGGTACTCTGATGAAAATTAGCCAAGGGGGAATGCTTCAGGTTATTTTATACGCTGTTATTTCTAGTCCGAGGCGCGATCGCTTCTTTTTGATGGCGAGATGGCAATTTTGACCAACGGATTCCAATCCGGTGGAATCGATTCGGTTTGATGCCACGCCCTGTAACGTAAACGCCTCATTCATTCTAGGATTTAAACCTTGAAGCCATCCCCTAGACCCTGGCGCATTCAATCTGAAAAAATCGTTAAATTTTACTCGGTTAACGAGACGATTTTGATGCCCCAAACTTGGAAAATTAACATAAAATAGGGAATAGGGGAATTTTTCACCAAAGCGTTCGATTTTCATTGAATACTCTATTCCCCTGGAGTAAATTCCACAGGTGCAGTGGGATCGCCGATGACCGAAACTAGGAGGTATTATGGAGGAAAAGAAGCCACAATCAGAACCTCTGCGACGATTTATCTCCCCGGAACAGTTGGGTTTGGTGGCATTTGTGATTTTATTTTGGGCGATCGCCCTTCATTACACCCTGCAGCGATTTTGGCAGACTCAGGATGATTGTCCGGTGATTGTCCAGCAGTCCAGCGCATCGGTCCGTAATATTAAAGGATGTGTCGAGGAGTAATAGTCCGATCGCCTTCTCTTCACTGTGGCAGTTCGGGAAATGCACAAGTCCATCTGCAAGAGTTGACTCGAATTTGAGATTAAACCTGATAAAATCGCCCCCAGAACATCCAGATCCAGCAACCAATTCAGCGAGTGACACCGGAGTATCCCCAAGACATTAGCAAGCATTTTAAGGTGGGATTGTCGCGTTCAACCGAGATCCCATGTTCCATTTTTTAAACAACCTCTTTGCTCCCCATCCCGCCCGACTCAAAGAATATCAAGACCCCAACTTAAAATATACTCTTGGCAAACCCGGAGAAATTGGCATTGTGGATGAGATAATTCGAGGCCCCTATATAGCGGGGAGAGTCCATTTTAGAGGCAGTTATTGGCCTGCTAGTTGCGATCGTGAAATTGTCCTCGGACCCGGAGAACCTGTTCGCATTGTCGGCATTCACTGTATTACCTTATTAGTCCAACCTGTTGGAGTTTTTGAAGAACCCTGTTAATCTCGGGGCGATCGCAATTTTGGCTACCCCTCGAACCTCTGAGTCTCTAGCGTTGCGCCTATTCCGAGTCACCGTCCTCTTGATCTGATCCCTTCCCTACCCTTGAGTTCTACAAACCCCCGGGGAGGATTCTGAGGGATGGTGAATGGCAACCTGCCTCTATCCAAATTCGTCAATGGATCAGAAGGGAGGCGATCGCTTATGCTGGAAGTAGACTGAATCAACCGGCCTTAAACGGTCCAGGAGTCTTGAAAATATCAGGCTCTTTGGTTGAGTCGTAAAAGATATCAGACAGGACTGACGCCGGATCTTTTAAGATGTCACCCCATCTGCACAGAGGGCAGTATATCAATTGTCCAGATGATCAGACAAGGGGATATCTCAGTCCTGGGAGCATTGCGATCGCGGTTAACATACCTGACCTCAATTCCAACATATCACTCCTATTTGTTCAAACATTCCTCACATTGATTATGTTCAACTTTTACGCTTGGATTTCTCATCGAATTCATCGTCGCTGGATTTACCCGATTATTTCTGTGATTATGGCGATCGCCTTAGTCGTCAGTTCATCCTATCCTAGCTCGGCATTTAACCTTCGGAGGTTAATTGGGCCGGGAATTGAGGTACTTCAACTGAGTACCATGTCCGATGCCCAGGAAGTTGCCCTGGGTGGACAAATCAACCAACAAATTCTGAGTAGTCAATTTAGGCGATATGGAAATACTCAAATTAATAACTATGTTAGGGAGTTAGGCGATCAGTTAGCAGCTCAAAGCGATCGGCCCAATCTTCCCTACACCTTCCAGGTTGTTCAGGATGACAGCATTAATGCGTTTGCCACAATGGGCGGTTTTGTTTATGTTACCACAGGTCTCCTCCAAGCTGTGGATAATGAAGCTCAATTAGCTGGGGTGATCGGTCATGAAATCGGCCACATTGTCAACAAACATTCCATCCGGCAAATGCGCGAAGTGATCATTGCCAGAGGGTTAGCAGGTGCTGCCGGTGTAGATAACAATATTGCGGTACAACTCGGGGTAGAATTAGCCCTCCGTTTGCCCCGGAGTCGTCAACATGAATATGAGGCCGATCGCGGGGCTTTAGCCATTCTCATAAATGCCGGTTACTCACCTCTGGGTCTAGTTCAATTTTTTGAAAAACTCCTCGACAAACCCTCTCCACCGACCTTTTTAAGTACCCATCCCGCCAGTAGCGATCGCATTGCCGCACTCGAACAAATGATTCCCCAGGGTCAGGCGAATCAAGGAACGGGTTTAAATCAAGCGGCCTATCGAGACCGAATCCGTCCCTTGTTATAATCCCTCAAAAAATTTTCTTTGAATTATTTTTAACCGGGCTCTAAAGCTCGGTTTTTTTAAGTTTATTTA
>NZ_JAFLQW010000587.1 GCF_017313335.1 Phormidium pseudopriestleyi FRX01
AGTGGGGTAGTGCTTTTCAAAACAATAAAGAGTCGTTCGTTTCGTCATCCACACGCTCACGGCTCAACGCCTACGGCGTGGGAGGTTGTAAGCGAGTGGAATCCTCATCTCACCGCGCCTTTCATCCCACACTAACCTTCGATCGGTATAGTGTGGGGATTCCCGTCTGTCTAGCTAAGATTGAGCGGAAACCTTTTACATAGTGCCAAAGTTGTTGAGAAAACAAAAGCTATGAGCAATATCAAAGAACAAATCGAACAAGAGCTGGCAAATGCCCGTGCTGTCTGCGATACCAGCGGACCAAACTCCCAAGAGTGTGCAGCAGCCTGGGATGCTGCTGAAGAAGTGCAGGCAGAAGCGGCCCACAAGCGCCAACAAAAACCCAAGAACTCGTTAGAGAAATATTGTGATGACAACCCGGATGCTGCTGAATGCCGGATCTATGAGGAATAAATTAGAGTTTGCAAGGGAATAACTCTGGATAAAGGGCTCTAACCTCGATTGCAATTTCTTTTTTTGGCAACTGGAACTCTCTGATTAGAGGGTCCAGTTGCTTGTGCTGGTTGGTTGTCAAAATAGCCGACTGCCCCGGGTCGTCTATGGACCAACGGGACAATGCTAACGTTCGATGGTCATGAAATCCACAATGGAGCAACCTTGGTTTCAACCGCTAGTCTGGATGGATTACCGACTAGCTGTCTTATTTTCTGTAATCCTGCCCCTGATTCTTCTGATCTGGTCTTTGACTCAGAATGCGGATTCAATTCAGCGGTTATTAATGATTTATTGGCGGGTTTCGAGCTTACTTGCCATTACAATCTATCTGATGATTGGGGCAGTGCCTCTGAGCTTTATTTCAGCCTTTGTGGCGCGCTTTTTGATTCCCCTTTCTTTATGGTTTTGGGTCGATCTCAATGAAGATTTGGACGATCGCCCCCAGTCTCCATTAAAGCTAGTTTTTACCTCCTGGCGTTGGGCGATTTCCATTTATATGGCAGTCGGCACTTTAATTCAAATCCCCTTTTTAGGCTGTGCTTTCTCTAGTCAATCTGCACTCCTAAATAACGCTTCATGCCGAGTTTGGCTCGATCCACCCTGGGGTTTTAAAGAAATTTTACATCCCAATGGCGACCCCGGTTTATTAGGATTTTGGGGAGTGGTGGGTTTAGTCATTTATGTAGTTTGTTTTGCTTACTTTGTACTGATTCGTCTGGGTAAGCAAGGGCGATCGGCAACAGGACAATAATACTGTTTTGGCTGGTTTGGACCGCGTTGTAGCGCAAGGGGCGATCGCCTGCCGATCTAGTCGGCTCAATTCAGGCGAGATTCCCCCTTGCGCTCACCCCAAATTATTCTGAAAACCCCGCTTAATTTTAAACTCGACTGAAACTTGAACGATGGTAATCACTCCCTCCCAGGGCCAACGTCTCGAAAAATATACTCAAAAACGTCCCCAAGAAGTCTTGCTGGTGACGGCAGAAATTGATCAAGAACTGGATGAAATTACAATTTTCAAGGGATTTTCCAGTTCTTTAACCCGTCCCACAGCTTTTGACCCCGATGTGCCAATCTTACCCGAATCCAGTAAAATTCTTAAAATCGATCGCATCAAAAGCCCCTTAAACCCAGAAAACCCCGACTATATTGAGCAAGGACTGACTTGGGAGACGATTCAGCCTTTACTCGACAGTGTTGGAGTGTAATTTAGGGTATAAAAAAGGTGAAGGGTGAAGCAGTTCAGTCATGACTGTTTCCGCCTTCACCCCAATCGATTTTGATTGAATCAGTTAAACCGTTAAACCATGCCGCCTGCGGCTTGGACCCGAGCTCGGGCTCGTTTGAGGGCTTGTTTGGCCTGAATTTGCTCTTGACGGGTACCCGTGGTCGAGCTATTCAGACGGGTTTGGGCTTCTGAATAGACTCTCTGAGCTTCTTCTAGGTTAATTTTGTCGCCCTGTTCAGCACCGTTAACCAGGATGGTGACTTCGTTTTGCTCCACTTCAGCAAAACCACCCATCAGGGCGATCGCCACCCAATCTTTATCGGCACGAACCCGCATTACACCCACATCGAGGGCAGTTAGCAAAGGAGCGTGTTCGCTGAGAATACCCAGTTGTCCTGTGGTACTTGGCAGAATCACTTCCTCAGCCTGAGAATCCCAGACCGTTTTATCTGGGGAAATCACGCGAACCGTTAATGTCATATTCCAGTTTTCAATTGTCAATAGTGAGTCGCGAAGGAACCCGAGCTAATGGTTAATAGCGTCTAACTGTTATTAACCACTAGCAAGAGCGCGCGTTGAAGCAATTAGCCTTTCATTTTTTCGGCTTTGGCGATCGCTTCGTTAATATCGCCCACCAAATAGAAGGCTTGTTCTGGCAGGTCATCCAGCTTACCTGACAGAATCATCTGGAATCCTTTGATGGTATCTTCCAGTTTCACATACTTACCCGGAGAACCTGTGAACACTTCGGCCACAAAGAAGGGTTGCGACAAAAACCGTTCCATTTTCCGAGCACGCGCCACAGTCAAGCGGTCATCTTCAGACAATTCATCTAAGCCCAAAATGGCGATGATGTCTTGCAGTTCTTTATAGCGTTGCAAGGTGGCTTGCACGGCACGGGCGGTATCGTAGTGTTCTGCACCCACAATGCTGGGTTGCAGCATGGTGGAGGTAGAATCCAACGGATCCACAGCGGGGTAAATCCCTTTAGATGCCAAGCCCCGAGATAACACGGTGGTGGCATCTAAGTGAGCAAAAGTGGTTGCCGGTGCGGGGTCAGTTAAGTCATCCGCAGGGACGTAAACCGCTTGAATCGAGGTGATGGAACCTTCCGTGGTGGAGGTAATCCGCTCTTGGAGTTCACCCATCTCGGTGGCCAAGGTGGGCTGATATCCCACAGCAGAAGGCATCCGCCCTAGCAGTGCGGATACTTCGGAACCCGCTTGCACGAAGCGGAAGATGTTGTCAATGAACAACAGCACGTCTTGCTTGTTAACGTCACGGAAATATTCCGCCATCGTTAGTGCAGACAGACCGACGCGCATCCGGGCACCCGGCGGCTCGTTCATCTGACCGTACACTAGAGCCACTTTCGATTCCCTGAGGTTATCGATGTTAATAACCTTGGATTCGATAAATTCGTTATAAAGGTCATTTCCTTCGCGGGTGCGCTCACCCACCCCACCAAAGACGGATACACCGCCGTGGGCTTTGGCGATGTTGTTGATCAACTCTTGGATGATCACGGTTTTGCCGACTCCGGCTCCACCAAACAGACCGACTTTTCCACCCCGACGAAAGGGAGCGAGTAAGTCGATCACTTTGATGCCCGTTTCTTGAATCGAAGGTTTGGTTTCGAGTTCGGTGAAGGCGGGGGGTGAACGGTGGATGGATAAGGTTTGCTCGGCATTGACTGGCCCTTTGTTATCTATGGGTTCGCCAATGACGTTAAAAATTCGGCCTAGGGTGCAGATTCCGACTGGAACGCTGATTGCCTTGCCGGTGTCTACGACTTCCATGCCGCGCACTAATCCGTCGGTTCCGCTCATGGCAACGGCACGAACTTGGTTGTCGCCAAGTAACTGTTGCACTTCGCAAGTGACGGAAATTTCTTGTCCGGCACCGTTTTTACCGGAAATTTTCAGGGCGTTATAAATTAGGGGCATATTCCCGGCGGGAAATTTCACATCTATAACGGGGCCGATAATTTGGGTGATCTGTCCTACGTTGGTTTTTTCTGCGGTGGCTACCATGCTTGGGTCTTTCTCTATAATTCTAGCTAAAGGGATCCGCTCTGACGCTCTAAGTTAGCGTTATTTTTGCCATCCTCAAGGGTATCACTAATCGGGATCGCCTTACACTTCTATTTTTGGTTGGATTTTTAGGGAATTGAAGTCACTTTTTTTGTCTGGGTAAGGACCAAGGCGGGCAGATTTCTGCCTGTTGCCCTAAAAAATTGCAAGTTATTAATTAGAAATATAAAAAATCAATGAATCGCTTAAATACAGGGAAGGTGCGGTTAGATTTTGAGGCGATGGATATTGGTATGGGTCATGAGAGTTTTTATGGAAACAGTGACTTGGAAAGTGACTAGATGGTCAGGAGTGCGATCGCCCTGAGCTGAAACCTGAAGAAAAACCGCCCCTGAATCGTTGTTGCACCCTGAGTAGGGGAGCAATCCGTGGTGGATTCAATTGTTAGGCGTCAAGTCAATTTTAGGGAAGAGTTTAGTCCCGGGAACGGTTTGAGGATTTGCGACCCTTGCGAAGGATGAGACCCCCCACAACCAAGGAGGCGATCGCTAAACCCGGTTCCGGCACTTTCTCCGGGTCCGGGGCCAGGGCCGTTCCGAAAGATTTACCCTTCAAGAAAACAGCGGAATCCAGTTGGTCATCCCCGACATCTTGGATATTAATCGTGAGAGTATTTCTGGCATTTTGCAGAAGTAGTCCCTCAAAGGTCAGCATTCGGGTAAAGCCATCCAGTTTAGTTAAGGTGCTAGGTCCAGCCGGATTGTTGATATAGTCCGGGTGAAAAGGCCCTGTCGGTTTAGGCACTAGATTGTTAATGGTTACAGCTTGACCATCACTCAGCTTGGCTAGATTGGTTCCGTTAAGTAACAACTCAAAGGTATCATTGTATTGACTCCCTCCAAATTCTACAAATTCCTCAGAACCAAACACATATTGAAAGAATAACTTACTAGCGGTCTGGTCAGTATCAAAGCTAATTTGCATAGAAACCGAGTCAGGGGTGGATTCATTCTTGAGAAAAGCTGTACTGAGGTCGTTAGGCATATTAAACAGGTCGGCAACAATCCCGCCATCTCTCGTATTTTCGCCGGGAATTTCGCTCACTCGACCCGTACTCAGAACGATGCCTGCACCTAAGCCAAAGGGGTCATTCTCAAATAAACCCATTGCTTCTGAATTGCCTTTAACATCTATTGAGAAATTACTCAATCCTGTTGTTGTTCCCAGCAGTGCATCCAGCAAAATTTGGGTATTGTCAGTCGGGGTAATCGTAAACGCTATAGCCGAGGGGCTCAAGAGCGTGATAGCAGCAACTGATGTCAGTGCTGCTCCAATTGTAAAGTTTTTGTAAAGATTCATGATCGTATTGGGAGAATAGATGACTCAAGTTTGGGTTAACTTTACTTTACCTCAAACTCACTAGATATACTGAAAATTTAAGAATCCAAAAAGGTTAGCTGACTTGACCCAGGTATGATCAGGGCTGATGTCAGGGGTCAACTGATTCTAAACCTCCAGTTTTAGGGATAGGGCCGGTGGTCCAAGGGGTTAACCTGTGGGATTTTTGTCAGGGATACTCGACGGAACGAGACCAAGCTGTGGCAAAACAGGGCAGTTAATCACGATCCCTAGCACTGCCGCGATAGTGGGAAGAAATGGGTTCTTCGATGTATTGATGAGAAGATGAGGGGTGATCCAGTTGGGTTTGAGGCCAATCGGACCAGCAGAGTTTGATGTTGGGTTCATCTACCCCCAAACCCATCAGGATCCATGTAGACAGTAAAAGTGGAAGCATCAGATAGTATTTGACACTCCCGATGTCTAAAGACACGGGGATTCTTGCACAGCCTTAGACCAAAGCCTAAGTCTGATGGGCACTGCTCATTGTGCCTCTAATAAGTCCGCTCAAATTAGATTTGAACTTTCCCTTTACGTTTAGGTTACG
>NZ_JAFLQW010000256.1 GCF_017313335.1 Phormidium pseudopriestleyi FRX01
AATTTAGGGAATCAGACAAAATTTAACGTAGAAACCCGGTTTCTGGTCCCTTAGACAGGGCTATCCGTCTATTTTGAGGATTTTTGAGCTTGAATCACTTGCAAACTCCCCCCGGCATAAAGTCTAGGAGAATCAACTTGAAATCCAGTCTGTTGCAAGAGTTCGGGTAAATTAGTTTGGAGTAATTGCCAAGCGGTTTCGGTTTCAAATAGCCAGAAAAATACGGCCAATCCGGGCCAGAAGAGGGGATTAGTGGGCGGATGAAAATCAGCGATCGCAAAAGTTCCTCCGGGTTTGAGGACGCGATAGACTTCAAGGAGAATTTGCCCCAATTGCTCTGGATCCATTTCATGCAGGGCGGCGCTGGTATGCACGAGGTCAAATTCACTCTCGCCAATGGGGATATTTTCGGCGAAGGCTTCGATGTAGGAGGCTTGGGGGACATTTTTTCGCGCCCGACTCAGGGAGAGGGGAGAGGCATCCAAGCCGGTGACGTTGTGGGAAGATTGGACTAGATAGGCGGTGGCTTGACCACTCCCACAGCACAAATCGAGAATTTTGGTCTCGGGATGGAGGGTGAGCCCTTCGAGGGCTAACTGACGAAAGCGAGATTCCCCTCCGACGCTGAGGGCGGCGATGCGGGAGATGCCATCATAAAGCCACTGATAGCGATAACTCCAGTCTCTGAGAATTGTTGCCACGGATACCCCCTTGAATAAAAATTCAGATTTAACTTAAACTGTGACTTAATCAACGGTATTATTGTTAAAATAAGTAAACAATAATGAAAACTCTAAGGAAACTGTGACTGCTATGGGCCGTGTAGGGGTACTGTTACTGAATTTAGGTGGGCCGGAGCAAATTGAAGATGTTCGACCCTTTTTGTACAACCTGTTTTCTGACCCGGAAATCATTCGGTTGCCTTTTCCGTGGATGCAAAAACCCCTAGCATGGCTGATTTCGAGCCTGCGGAGTAAAAAATCCCAAGCCAATTATATGGAAATTGGTGGGGGTTCACCGTTGCGTGGGATTACGGAAGAACAAGCGATCGCCTTGCAACAGAGTTTAAAGGACAAGGGACAGGATGTTCAGGTTTACATCGGAATGCGCTACTGGCATCCGTTTACCGAAGAGGCGATCGCCCGCATCAAGCGCGATGGCGTCGAACAATTAGTCATCCTCCCTCTGTATCCCCAATTTTCAATTAGTACCAGTGGGTCTAGTTTCCGATTATTGGAAAAAATTTGGTCAGAAGACCCCTCTCTGGCTCCCCAAGAACACACAGTTATCACCTCCTGGTATCAGCGTCCCGGTTATCTGCAAGCGATGGCGCAACTAATCGCCGGAGAACTGGATAGGTTTGAAAATCCAGACCAAGTGCATATTTTCTTTAGTGCTCATGGGGTTCCAGTCAGCTATGTAGAAGAAGCAGGCGACCCCTATCAGCATGAGATTGAGGAATGTACGAGACTGATCGTGCAAACCCTAAATCGTCCCAATCCTCATACCCTCGCTTATCAAAGTCGAGTGGGTCCAGTGGAATGGCTTCAACCCTATACGGAAGATGCGATCGTTGAGTTAGCGGCAGAAGGGGTCAATAATTTACTGGTTGTCCCAGTCAGCTTTGTCTCGGAACATATCGAAACTCTCCAAGAAATCGATATGGAGTATCGAGAAGTGGCTGAACAAGCGGGAATTGAAAATTTCCAGCGAGTTCCGGCATTAAATACTCATCCGGTGTTTATTGAGGATTTAGCCAATTTAGTCATAGAGGCGATCGATGCGCCACCCTTGACCTTGGATCTGGTGATGCGTCCTCAGAAAAACTTCAAAATGTATCCCCAAGAAAGATGGGAATGGGGCATGACAACGGCGGCAGAAGTCTGGAACGGACGACTGGCAATGCTCGGGTTTATGGGACTATTGATTGAATTAATCAGTGGTCATGGACCGTTACATTTCATCGGATTGCTGTAGTTGCTGCCGGAGACTGAGGGATTTCTCAGTTTCCGGCAGGGCCTAGCAGGGAGCCAGAACCCAGAGAGTCCCGGGTTTCGGGTCGGCTTTTGTGCGGGGGAAATTCAATCTGGTTCGGTTTTATTCTGGCGCGGATTTTTCCGCCCACCCTGCTGGATATACCAGCGATACCACTCCTGGGACGAACGAATCGCTAACCATAACAGGAGTAAGGCAATAATGCCACCCTGGGTGGGGGCGTCGAAGGCGAAGAGCACGAGGCAAATACATAAGGCATCTTGAGCCAGAATAGCCCAGAGGGGTAATTTTCCGAGGCGATAGAACCACCCGACTTGCACCAGTTGTAGTACCAAGGCCAATAATCCGCCGATGACGCCAATTAGGGCAACGATAAAGGTGGGGGCATCACTGTCGTCCCCAAAACTCGCCTCTGCGATCGCCATCCCCATAATTGCCCCAACAAACGGACTAAATACCAGTTGGACGTTTTGGAGGAGGCGCTGTCCCCAGGGTTGTTTGGAGGCAAATAGTTCAAATAAGGACCAACTCACCAAAACCCCGATCGCCACCTGGGGGGAAATCCGCGACAGCAGGGGGACGCGGGACCATAATTCATCCGCATTTAACAAACCGATTAACAGAAGCGGTAGGGCAATCCGCAGACCCCCTGCTGCTGAGGCCGATAGCGCCGCTAGGAGTGGAATCATCATATTGGCAATTTAGTCTCTTGGAATCTTATGGTTTCCGCTCACCTAGTCTAGCTATCGGAGTTTGAACGATCAGCGATCGCCGAGCGGTTTTGGTCGCAGATATCGAAGTGGGTGGCGATCGCATCCTGCCTCGTTGGGGTTTTGCTGCATCCCCTGTTCATAGTTTAAATGCTCAGGCCGTTATCTGCCTGGAATCCGATTCGGCCCTTTCCAGTTTTCTCTCCCTCTGCATGGTTACTCCTGAGCTCACCCGCCTTTTAGAGGATGTACCTTTCCCATCAGTTCAATGCAGTTCTATTCTAAATAATCACGGGGATCGAGGAGTTCGATACAGGTCTCAACGAATTATCCCTGAAATAGGCAGCAGTCGCCGCGTTTAAATATCCTGAAATCTCCCTAAAAACTGTATAATAAACTACAGTAGTGCGTTGCGTACCAACCGAACTGCCCTGGATTTTTACCGGATAAGCCTAAAATATTTTTTTGGATAATTCTATATCTTAGGCTTATCAATAACCGAAAACGCCTCCAGGGGGTCTCTTTAGACTCATGCCAGAGGCTCATCGTTAGATTCACCGGACTTGAAATGCCTTCGCCTTGTAGAAAACCGGGGTAATTTAGGGTTTGCACCACCAGCGCGATCGCCAATATGGAGCATACTAAAATGTCCGATTCACTCTTTGCAGATGCCAGCAAACGCTTAGAACGGGCCATGAAATACGTCTCGATTTCTGAAGACGCCCTCGAATATCTTAAATATCCTAAAGCCAGTTTAAACGTCTCCATTCCCGTGCGCATGGATAACGGTTCTTTACGCATTTTCCAAGGCTATCGAGTCCGCTATGACGATACCCGAGGTCCGGGAAAAGGAGGCGTCCGTTATCATCCCAATGTTTCAATGGATGAAGTTAAATCCCTAGCCTTTTGGATGACCTTCAAATGTGCAGTTCTCGACTTACCCTTTGGCGGCGCAAAAGGAGGCGTCACCGTCAACCCGAAAGAACTTTCTAAACTGGAATTAGAACGACTAACTCGGGGTTATATTGATGCGATCGCCGACTTTATTGGCCCGAATGTCGATATTCCCGCACCAGACGTTTATACGAACCCCACCATCATGGGCTGGATGATGGATCAATATAATATTATCAGTCGTTCCCTAAATCCCGGCGTTGTTACAGGCAAACCCGTCACCCTAGGCGGCAGTTTAGGTCGGGATACCGCCACCGGCAGCGGGGCCTATTATGTCATTGAAGCCATCATGGCAAAATTTGACCGACTTCCTCATCAAACCACCGTTGCCGTTCAAGGATTTGGAAATGCCGGTTCTGTGGTGGCCGAACTCCTCGCCAAAGCCGGATACAAAGTAGTCGCAGTCAGCGACTCTCAAGGGGGAATTTATGCCAAAAAAGGCCTAGATATTCCCAGCATTCTCCAGTACAAAAAATCTAACCACGGGATTCAAGCCGTCTATTGTCAAGACTCGGTTTGTAATATTGTGGAACATGAAACTATCACTAATGAACAACTGTTGGCCTTAGATGTAGATCTTTTGATTCCCGCTGCCTTGGAAAATCAAATTACGGAAGCCAATGTGCAAGATATCAAGGCCAAATATATCTTTGAAGTTGCCAATGGACCGATTAGTTCCGGGGCCGATCGCATCCTAGAAGACCGAGGAATTTATGTGGTTCCAGATATTTTAGTCAATGCCGGAGGCGTCACCGTCAGTTATTTTGAATGGCTCCAAAATCGCAGCGGTTTGTATTGGGAATTGGAGGAAGTTGAGGAACGCTTGCAGAAGAGAATGCGAAAAGAAACAGAGAAAATTTGGCAGATTGCCGATGAATTCTCCATTTCCATGCGCACTGCCGCCTATGTGCATGGGTTAACCCGTCTCGGAGAAGCCCTCAGCGCCAAGGGAACAAGGGATTATTATGTGAAGAAATAAGTCTGAATCGGAATCAGAGGGTGGTGGTAGGTCCCCAAAAAACTTAACCACCGCCCACTTCCCGCAGAAGTATCGGGCATTGAAATTCGGGTCAATTCATGGTAGGGTAGGGGTTGAGATTTAACGGTACATTTAGGGTGGCGATCGCCTCAGCAACAAGGGGTTTGAGAAGGGGTCTGACCTAGACCAAGGGCGATCGGATCGGTCCCGGCCCAACTCCGGGGATAAATTGGATAGAATAAGGGTAGAAAAAACGGAGAGTTTCAAACATGACGAAAGGGATTTATACCTTAGCCAATGACGTTGTTTATAACCAGCTTGTCGCCCTTTTAAACAGCATTGAAGTCAATGCTGGGCCAGACTTCCCCGTTGCCGTCATTCCTGACGACGATCGCATTGAAAAAGTTCGGGCCGAGATAGAAACCCGACCCAACGTCACCCTCCTCACGGATACCGAGCGGATTTCTCGCTGGGACGAGTTCGCGGATCAGGCATGGACTACACATCCAACTGCCAAGAAATCCTGGGCAGCACAAGGCATCAAAGGGGTGCATCGCAGCGGCACTCATCGCCGCTATTGTGCTTTCGATCCGGAAAGTCAGTTTGAAAAATTTATCTACTGTGATGCCGATATTGTCGTCCTCAATTCCCTAGATCTCATTTTCAATGCCCTAGAGCAACAAGATTTTGTCGTCTATGACTTCCAGTATAAAGATCTATCTCATGTTTTTAATGGTCAGTCCAAAAAGTTACTAGAAATCTTCAAACCGGAAGAGATTGAGCAAGATATTTTTTGCTCCGGGTTCTATGGCAGTCAGCGCGGACTGTTTAATCAGGAACAGCGGCAGTGGTTGTTGTCCAAATTATCCGAGGCTGAGGCAGAGGTTTTGTACCCGAATGCCCCGGATCAAACCCTGCTCAATTATATGAGAATGAGACTGGGAATTCCCCTTTATAATTTAGTCTTTCATTTGCCTAAAGAACAAGTCACCGGCAATTCCGTGACCTCTCCCCACTTCGAGATGAGAGAGACGGCACTTTATGATAAGGGACAACGGTTGACCTATCTCCATTATATTGGTCTGTCCTCCAAACTCTTCGATCGCCTCTGTGCCGGAGAAAATATTGATGTTCCTTATCGAGATATCTTTTTACATTATCGTTACTTGCACGAACCGTCCGGGCGACCTCAGTTTACCACCCCACCCAAACCCTACAATCTGCCTCCTTCGCTAGTCAAACGTGTGATGAGAAAATTAGGATTAACCCGTTGAGGAGAGAAGTATGAGTCGTGGAATTTATATTGTTGCCAATGATCGGGTCACGGAACAGGCGATCGCCCTGCTGAATAGCATTCGGTTTTATGATCCAGATGTGCCGGTTGTAATGATTCCCTATGACGAGACCTATCAAGAAGTTGCTCACACCCTCCAGGAAAAATTTGGGGTAAAAGTTTATGAAGATTTAGACTTTATTAAACGGTTAGCTCAAAAACTTCAGGAAAGTTTTGGAGGGGAATTTTTTGCGCGTCCCAATCAATTTAGAAAACAAGCCTGTTGGTTTGGACCCTTCGATGAATTTGTGTATATCGATACCGATATCGTTGTTTTTGAAAGAATTAGCGACAATTTCAACTATCTAAA
>NZ_JAFLQW010000076.1 GCF_017313335.1 Phormidium pseudopriestleyi FRX01
AAAGTCATTGGGGCGATCGCGATCGGGAACATTGAATCCGTCGGTTATACCGCTGAGGATTTAAAATTACTGAGTACCTTAGCGTCCCAAGGGGCGAGTGCGATCGCGGCTTTAGCCCACGAAAACAAACTTAAAGAAAGCTGCAGACAGGCGATTTTATTTCGCTTGGCGACTCAAATCCGGCAGTCCCTAGAACTGAGTAGCATCTTAGAAACTGCGGTAACAGAAATTCGCAACCTCTTAAGGGTAGATCGCTGTTTGTTTGCCTGGTATAAACCGGCGAAATCAGAGCTCAGGTCCTGGGAATCCTTAGAACCGGATGAGAAGCCCCCAGAACAGTCATTAGGGGAGAATTTGGGTCATCTCACTCACTTACCTCTGCATACGTCGGATTATTGGCAAGTGATCAATGAAGCCAAGCATCCCGCTTTACCCAGTCTGGTCGGCGACTACGCCACCAGCGAAGTCGGGGGATTGGCATCGAAACTGTTGGAGATGGAGATTGTGCGAGTAGATGATGTCACGATGTTGACTGATTCCGTGATGCGGCAGTTTTTTCTCAACCAAGATGTTAGCTCAATCTTGGCCGTTCCCATTGAGACCCGACTGGGGAAAAGGGGGTTTGTCGCCTGTGCCAATAGTAGCAAAATTCGGCCTTGGAGTGATGATGAAATCGAACTGTTAGAAGCAGTGGGCAATCAACTGGCGATCGCGATCGACCAAGCGGAACTCTATCAACAAAGTCTCCACAGCGCCCAAGTTGCCCGCGAAAAAGCCGAACAACTGGAAAAAACCCTGGTGGAATTACAGCAAACCGAGGCCCAACTGGTCCAGAGTGAAAAAATGTCTGGACTCGGACAGTTGGTCGCCGGAATTGCTCATGAAATTAATAATCCAGTTAATTTCATTCATGGCAATCTGGTTCATGTAAATAACTATACTTTAGAACTCCTGACCGTCCTCAATCTCTATCAAAAATACTATCCCGAACCCGTAACGGAACTGGAAGAGGCGATCGACGAAATGGATGTGGAGTTTCTGATGGATGACTTGCCCAAATTGCTCGCTAGTATGAAGTTGGGAACCGACCGAATTCGGGAGATTGTCCAAAGTCTGAGAATCTTCTCTCGCGTGGATGAATCGGACATGAAGCGGGCCAATATCCGGGATGGGATTGAGAGTACCTTAATGATTTTACGGCACCGTTTAAACGCTCAACCGGGACGGCTGCCAATTCAACTGATTTTTGAAGATGGGGACCTGCCTCTGGTGGAGTGCTATCCGGGTCAACTGAATCAAGTGTTTATGAACCTAATTGCTAATGCGATCGATGCCCTCGAAGAAGCAATAGTTTCTGGCAAAGGGAGTAAATCCCAGCCCTTACCAACCCTCCGGATTCGTACTGAAAGGGTTAATTTTCCCGAGTTGGATAGGGATGGCGAACCCTTGGAAAATTCGGGTTCTCCCCGAGTTCGGATCACCATTGCTGACAATGGCATTGGCATGACAGAAACCGTGCATCGGCGACTTTTTGACCCCTTTTTCACCACCAAAGCCGTCGGCAAAGGGACGGGTCTTGGGTTGTCCATTAGCTATCAGATTGTCGTAGAGAAACACCGAGGAACATTAGAGTGTATTTCTCAACCGGGTCAAGGGGCAAAATTTATCATTGACCTGCCAATTGTCCAGTCCCCAAGACAAGGTAGGGTGAGTTTTTTTGAAAGAAACACCGGGGTTCCGGAGCCTAAAAGTGTCGTCCATCACATCCAAAATTGCTAAAATTTTTTGAGTGTTTTATAGTAAAGCATTAATATACGTCGATAAAATTTGAGGGTTCCAGCATCTACGAAATCCCTAGCCATCGGTGAACAGATAGTTCAGAGGCACTCATCTACAAGGCTGTATTTTGTGGAGCATCTCAATTTTGCCTAAAAACCAATCTGACCTCTCCCCCCGGACCTACCCCTCCCCTAAGAGGAGAGGGAGGTAATATGATTATAGTAGATTCTCTATTTTCCGAGCGACATGATATCGCCAAAACCTGGCGATTTGAAAAGGGCCTAGAAAATGTCTTTTTCCTGTTGCTTGCTGAAAATCAGGAACCTGATCCAGGGACAAACGAACGGCGGTAAATAACGCCGAGTAAAGCCCTGAGACCGTCGCGGATTTCAATCTCCGACGGTTGCCACCCTTTAACCGCACGACTTACAAGCAGAAAAACGGAAAAACAACTATGAATATTCTTGGGTATGAACTCGCTGAACCGATGGAAACCGGCCTCAATACTATCATTTATCGAGGCTATAATGCCACTGATGGGACTACAGCTATTTTCAAAGTCTTGGCCTCTCCCGCGCCGACGATTGAAGACCTGATTAAATTTAGAAATGAGTATGAAATTTGTAAAAATCTGGATATTCCAGGGATTGTCAAGCCGTTAGCCTTGACCGATTATCAGAATAGTTTAGCCTTGGTTTTGGAGGATTTTGGCGGCCAGTCTTTGAAAAAGAGCATGGACGAGAAGCCCCTCACCCTGGCTGAATTTTTGCACCTAGGAATTCAGCTTACGACCAGTCTGGGAAAACTCCATCAACATCAGATTGTTCATAAAGATATTAAGCCCCAAAATTTGATTCTTAATCCCGGAACTGGGGAAATTAAAATTACCGATTTTAGCATCGCGATGCGCCTGTCTTCCGAAACCTCTTGGAGTCAAGAGACGGTGTTGGAAGGGACGTTATCTTATATGTCTCCGGAACAAACCGGACGGATGAATCGGGCGGTGGATTATCGCACGGATTTTTATTCCTTGGGGGTGACGTTCTATGAGATGCTCACGGGAAGATTACCCTTTGAGGCGGTGGATGCGTTAGAGTTAATTTATTGTCATATTGCCAAAGTTGCGGTTTCTCCGAATCAGATTAACCCGCAAATTCCGCAAGCGGTGGCGGATATCGTCATGAAATTGATGGCGAAAACGGCGGAAGACCGCTATCAAACCAGTCAGGGCCTTTTGTTTGATTTAGAAACCTGTTTAACCCAATTAGAAGCCAAGGGAACGATTGAAGTGTTTCCCGTTGGAGAACGCGATCGCGCCAGTCAATTGCTGATTCCCCAAAAGTTATATGGGCGAGAACAAGAAGTAGAAACCTTAATGGCAACCTTCCATCGGGTTGCTCAAGGTAGCCGTGAAATGATGCTAGTTTCTGGCTATTCTGGAATTGGTAAATCGGCATTGGTTGCGGAAGTTCATAAACCGATTGTCGGGGCACGAGGCTATTTTATTTCTGGGAAATATGACCAATATAAACGGAATATTCCCTACGCGGGACTGATTCAAGCCTTTTCTGAATTGATTGATCGCCTTTTGACCGAAAGTCCCGATCGCATTACCTTCTGGCAACAACAACTCACTCAAGCTTTGGGGAGTAATGGACAGGCGATCGTGGAGGTGATTCCCAAGGTTGAAGCCATTATTGGACCTCAACCCCCCATTGCCGAACTTGGGCCGATTGAATCGCAGAATCGCTTTAATCGGGTGTTTCAACAGTTTCTGCAAATTTTTTGCAAAAAAGAACATCCCCTGGTAATTTTCCTGGATGATTTACAATGGGCCGATACGGCTTCTTTACATTTAATTTATCAACTGATTAATGACCTAGACAATCGATATTTCTTACTGATTGGGGCCTATCGAGATAACGAAGTGAATGCGGTTCATCCCCTGATTCAAACCCTGGATTCCCTGCAATCAATGGGGGCAACCGTGAATCAAATTGTGTTGCAACCCTTAGAGAAGGTTCATGTCAATGAATTGATTGCGGATACCTTGGATGAACCGGACCGATCGCGTCCATTGGCGGAACTACTCTACAATAAAACCCAGGGGAATCCCTTTTTCCTGACCCAACTCCTCAAAACCCTCTGGGATGAAAAACTCTTAAGTTATGAGTTCAGTGTGGGCCTCTGGCAATGGGATATTGACCGCATTTTAGCCGTGGGGATTGCCGATCGCAATGTGGTCGAATTAATGGCCCGCAATATTCAAAAACTCCCGGAATCCACCCAAAATATCTTACAGTTAGCCGCTTGTGTGGGCAATACTTTTACCTTAGAAGTCCTGGCGATCGTCAGTAAAAATTCACCGATGGCAACCGCTGCCTATCTCTGGTCGGCCCTGGAATCGGGCTTAATTTTACCCCTAAGTTCGGGATATAAAATTCCCCTGCTGATTGGGGATGAAGGAGAACAGTCTTTTGACCCAAAAACTGGAGTTACCCTGTCTGACTTATTAGAAACCCAGTCTATTTCTTATAAGTTTTTGCATGACCGAGTTCAACAGGCGGCTTATTCCCTGATTCAAGAAGAACAGAAGAAAGAAACTCACTTGAAAATCGGGAAATTACTGCTGCATAATATTCCACTGGAGGAACGAGAGGAGACCATTTTTGCCCTGGTTAATCAACTCAACTATGGCTGTGACCTCCTAGAAACCCAAGCAGAAAAAGATGAACTCGCCCAATTGAATGCGATCGCCGGAAATAAAGCCAAAGTTTCCACAGCTTATGAAGCGGCTTTGCGCTATTTGAAAGTCGGCATCGGACTCTTAGGCGAGAATTCCTGGGACAGCCAGTATGAATTAACCCTCTCCCTCTATGTTTCTACCTTGGATGCCGAATACTTAAATGGGAATTTCGAGGCGGCGCAAACCTTAGCCGAGATGATTTTGGACCATGCGAAGGCAGTCCTAGATCGGGTCAAGGTGTATGAAATTCAAATGCAAATATATGCAGCACAACATCATATTAATCAAGCGATTGAAACTGGATTAGCTGCTTTAAATTTGATGGGAATTTCTCTCACAGTTGCCTCAAAAGAACGGAGTCAATCCCTGCAATTACCCGACATCAACAGCATCGCCGAACTGCCAGAAATGACCGACCCGAATGAACTGGCCGTCATGCGAATTCTGATGAATTTAGTCGCCCCAGCTTTACATAGTAGCCAGGTCGAGTTATGCTTCCAATTGGTTTTAACCGCCTTAGAACGCTGTCTGGAAAAAGGCCATTCTGCCATTGCGGCATTTACTTACAGTTGGTATGCCACTCTTCTCTGTGGGTCCGGAGACATAGAACGAGGCTATTATGCGGCACAAATTTCGGTCAAATTGTTAGAACGTTTTCAAGCGAAAACCCTCAAATGCCAAGTTTATAATATGGTGTTTGCCTTCGTGCAACATTGGAAGCAGCCGGTTAAAGTTGCGGTTGATGCGTTACAAGAAGGGCTACAGAGTGGGTTAGAAGTGGGGGATTTAGAATATGCTAGTTACTGTGCTTGTAAATATTGCAGTTACTTGTTTTTAAGTGGAGAATCCCTAGAAACTGTTGCCCGAAAACAAACTCCCTACATTGAATTACTCCACAAACTCAAGTATGAAATTGCCCTCTACGACGGCAGTACCTGGCGACAACTGGTGGCGAATTTACAAGGATTAGCCCCGGATCAGTATCGGTTAGTCGGGGATGTTTTTAACGAAGACTTGATTTTGCCTAAACTCAAAGCGGCGAACGATGGATGGTCTCTGTTTAATGTTTATCTCGCCAAAACCATCCTCAACTTTTTGTTAAAACAACGACAAGTTGCCCTAACTTATGCAACCTTGGCCGATGAATATTCCGGTTCCGTCAGCGGGGCTTTTACAATGGCGGTTCACAACTTCTACTATTCTTTAGTGTTGTTGTCTGTCTATCCTTCTGCTTCTGCCGAGGAACAGCAGAAGTATTTGCAGCAAGTGGAATGCAATCAAGACAAGATGAAGAAATGGGCGGAACTCGGACCGATGAATTATCAGCACAAGTATGAGTTAGTCGAAGCGGAAAAAGCCCGAGTTTTAGGTCGGAGTTTAGAGGCGATGGATGCCTATGAACGGGCGATCGCCGGGGCCAAAGAAAATGGCTATTTGCCCGAAGAAGCCCTAGGTTATGAACTGGCATCGAATTTTTATCGCGATCGCCATCAGGATAAATTTGCCGACACTTACCTGACTGAATCATCTGCCATTTATACTAAATGGGGAGCTAAAATTAAGGTAGACCAATTAGAAGCCAAATATCCCCAATTAAAGCTACTCCAGCCGGCCCCATCCCGGAGGGGCGTAGCAATAGCTCAAATGACAACGGCGACGACTTTTGGGAGTTCTGCCGCCTTGGATTTAGCCACGGTGATTAAAGCCTCTCAAGCGATTTCTTCTGAACTGCAAATTGAAAAGCTGGTTGAGAAGTTAATGAATATTCTCCTCGAAAATGCCGGGGCACAGAAAGGATTTCTGGTGTTGGCGGAAGGGGAAAACCTCATTCTGGCGGCGGAAGTGGGTTTGGACAAAAAATCTCAGGGGGTCAAGCTACTTGATGCCTTAGATTCCACAGCAGATTTGCCTTGGTCAATTATTCATTATGTCCGACGGACTCAAAACTATATGGTGTTAAATGATGCCATCCGCGAGGGATTATTTACGAACGATCGCTATGTCAGTACCCATCAAGTGAAGTCGCTGTTATGTGCACCGTTTGTCAATCAAGGGAAACTGGTGGGGATTGTCTATTTAGAGAACAATCTCACCCGTAGCGCCTTTACTCACGATCGCCTGGAAGTGTTGCGCTTACTCTCGGGACAAGCGGCGATTTCTATTGATTTAGCCCGAACCGTCAACCAGTTACAAGATACCGTGGCTTATTTGAATGCGATCGTCAACAATATTGCTGATGGATTGTTGGTGACGGATATGCGCGATCGCATTTCCCGCTTGAACCCCGCTTTATTAGAGATGTTTGGATTACCTGCCACCGAACTACAGGGTCAGGATTGCCAGAAAGGATTAAGTTCCGAATTGGCCTCATTGGTCTCACAATCCCGGGAACACCTCGCAGAGGTGCTATCTGCCGAAATCCCGTTAACGAACAATCGCATCGGCAAAGCTGTCGCTACCTCGATTGTTACCGAATCCACCGGGGAGGACTCGGATCCAAGCTGTATAGGGACCGTCACCTTGATCCGGGATATCACCACGGAGAAAGAAGTCGATCGCATGAAAACCGACTTTATCTCTACGGTTTCTCACGAACTGCGAACGCCTCTGACTTCGGTGGTGGGATTTGCCAAAATTGTCAATAAAAAACTCCAAGACAAGATAGTTAGCGCACTGGGGAACGCGGATCAGAAAACTCAAAAGACTTTACGTCAAGTGATGGACAACATTGAGATTATTATTTCTGAAGGCGAACGGTTGACGAACTTGATTAATGATGTGCTAGATATCGCCAAGATGGAAGCGGGGAAAGTGGAGTGGCAAATGCAACCGATTTCCCTCAGCGAACTGATGGAACGGGCGATCGCCTCGACTTCTAGTCTATTTCAAAGCAGTCAGTTACAGGTGCAGGTGGAGATTCAACCCGAACTGCCGCAAGTCAGCGCCGATCGCGATCGCTTATTGCAAGTGCTAATTAATCTCATCTCCAATGCCGTCAAATTCACCGACACCGGGACTGTCACTCTGTGCGCCACCCAAAACGAAAACGATGAACAGGTAGTGGTTAGCATTATTGATACCGGCATCGGCATCCCTACGGAGTTTCAAGATACGGTGTTTGAGAAATTTAAACAAGTGGGAGATACTCTCACGGATAAACCCCGAGGAACTGGACTGGGACTGCCGATCTGTAAACAAATTATCGAACATCACGGGGGCAAAATTTGGGTCGAAAGTACACCAGCTCAAGGCAGTAATTTCTCCTTTAGCTTACCCCCTCTGGGGTCTAGCGTCACCCCTGAACTGGAAAAACTCAACTTGGATAGCTTCGTTAAGCAACTTAAAGAACGAATTGTGACCACCCCGGAACGGGAAACAGATTTAGTCAAAACGATTCTCGTGGTTGATGATGATACTCACATTCGGTCCCTGCTGCGCCAAGAATTAGAAAGCTGTGGATATCAAGTCCGGGAAGCGAAAGATGGGATGGAGGCGATCGCCGAAGTCAAATCCCTCAAACCGGACTTGATCTTACTCGATGTGATGATGCCGCAAATCAGTGGGTTTGATGTAGCAGCAGTCCTCAAACATGACCCAGAAACGATGGATATTCCCATTATCATCCTCTCCATCATTGAGGACAAACAACGGGGATATCGCTTAGGCATCGATCGCTACTTAACTAAACCCATCGATACCGAAAAACTGTTTGAGAATATCGGGGCATTACTGTCCAAAGGGGCCTCGAAAAAGAACGTGATTGTCGTCGATGAAGATGCCGGTGCCGTCAAAACCTTAGTCGATGTCCTAGAGGCGAAGGGATACAGCGTTGTCGAGGCAGCTACGGGTCAAGAGTGTATTGAAAAGGCAATGGCGATCAGACCTGATATGATTGTTCTCAATTCGGTGCTATCCGAGCATCACGAAATCGTCAAAACCTTGCGATTTGAAAAAGGGCTGGAAAATGTCTTGTTTCTCTTACTAGATGACGACGGTTCCGGTTCTCTCGGGTAACGACACCGACGAAAACACCCCGGAAAATTAGGCAATTCAGGGGGTAGAAAGCTACTTTTCTCCGTTTGAATTGCGCCTTTTTCCGGTTACCCCTATAGGAGGTTATATGGCGAAAAAAATCTTAATTGTGGATGATGAACCCCATATCCGCATTCTCATGGAACAAACCCTCGAAGAACTCGAAGATGAGGGCGTAGAATTGCTAACGGCTATCAATGGAGAAGATGCGCTCAATACCATCAAAGCCGAAAAACCCGACTTAGTTTTTCTGGATGTGATGATGCCCAAAATGAGCGGATTTGAAGTCTGTAATGCGGTCAAAAATGAACTGGGAATCAAAGATGTTTATATTATCATGCTCACCGCTAAAGGTCAAGAGTTTGACAAGCAAAAAGGCGGGGAATCCGGGGCTGATTTGTATATGACGAAGCCTTTTGACCCCGATGAAGTTCTGGAAAAATCGATGGAAATTTTAGGAATCGATTAAATTCTACTCCGTAGGGGCGATCGACAAATCGTCCCTAACTCCTGGGGGGAGAAGTAACCTATAGCAATCCTAAATGAGTTTTACATAAAGAAAGCGAGCAAGATGCTCGCACTACAAGACTCTTAAGCGTCGGATACATTGTCAGAATGATTTAGACTCCCTATAGAATAATCCCACTGATTTTGAATTCAACTGCATAAATGAGAGTATTTTCCCCGGGAGTGGAAGCATCTTGCTCCCTGCTACAGCAAAGGATAGTTAACCATGACTCAAGCATTATCTCGAACTTACATTTATTTACATGGATTTGCATCGAGTCCTGACTCATTCAAGGCGAATTATCTGCGCGATCGCTTTGCTGAAATCGCCATCCCTGTTAAGATTCCTAATCTCAATCAAGGGGATTTTTCTCATCTGACTCTGACTCGCCAACTTGAACAAGTTGGGGCAGAATTACCCCCAGAACCGGCTACCGTTACCCTAATTGGCTCAAGTTTTGGGGGACTGACTTCTGCCTGGTTAGCGGAACGATATCCCCAGGTCGATCGCCTAGTTTTATTAGCCCCCGCCTTTGAATTTCTGAGTCATTGGATTGCCAGTTTAGGTCCGAAACGGATTGAAATGTGGCAGGAACAGGGTTATTTGCCGATTTATCATTATGGGGAAAAGCGGGAAATTCCTCTGAGTTATCAATTTATAAATGATGCTCAAGGTTACCCTGAAAATCAGTTGCAGCGACAGCTACCGACTTTGATTTTACATGGGGTTAAAGATGAGGTGATTCCGGTTGAGGCAAGTCGTCGATTTGCCATTTCTCGTCCTTGGGTGAAGAGGGTGGAGTTGGATAGCGATCATGGGTTGGGAAATGTGATGCCGGAAATTTGGCAGGCAATTCAGGGTTTTTGTGGGATTTGATGGGGGTGGAACTGATTTCCCACAGTGATGAGGTACATTCTTTTGGAGCTATTGAAGACAAGCGAGCAAGATGCTCGCACTCCTCATATCTGTTACTACGAACAATTGATAGAGAACGACTGAAGTCGTTACTACGAACTTTGGAGAACGACTTCAGTGATTAGGGGGATGGAGTTGGGTTTATCCTTTGTTGATAGGTTCAGAGTTGGGAATTTGAGGGGATTCGCCCATCGCTTCGGCTTTGGCTTCTGCTAAAATATCTTCCCATACTTCGTTGGCTTCAGCGACGGCTACTTTGCCTTTTTCATAGAGGGTAATGCCATTTTTTAGGGTGGCTTTGGCGATGGGTTTGGCGACTTTGCCGATCGCAGGTAATAGAATAGGAGCTAGGACTACTGCACCGATTCCCAATGCGATCGCCCGTCCTCCGTTTCCCGCTTCCATCATTTCGGTGAAATGTTGTCTAATTGCGGCTTGTTTCCAATGAATGAGTCCCATGATACAATTCCTCCAGTAAGGGTTATTAACTCCGTTTGGGTTCGGTCTTTTCTGATGCCGATCGCGGGGGATCGACGTGCATCAGAGGACGTAACCCGTTGAATCCAGCGGCGATCGCTGAACCGTTGTGAACCACCGTGGCGGCTAAGGGGTGCAATCCGAGGGTGGATGCTAAAACTAAGGCACCTAAATTGGATCCGATGACTAAGGTGGTATTTTGTTGTATAATTTTCTGGGTTTCTTTGGCGATCGCGATCGCATCGAGCAACCCGGACAAATCATTCTCCATCAACACCACATCAGCGGTTTCTCGGGCTACATCGGAGCCATTGGCAAAGGAGACGGAAACATCTGCATAGGCTAAGGCAACGGAATCATTTAGCCCATCCCCCACAAAGGCAACGGTTTTTCCCGATTCGTGTAATTGGCGCACGAGGGCGGCTTTTTGTTCGGGAAAGGCTTCGGCGTGAGTATGACAGGCGGGAATCCCCACTTTCTCGGCGACAGCAATTGCCCGGGGACGTTCGTCTCCGGTGAGCATCTGCACTTCAATGTGATATTCCGATTGTAACCGTTGGATCACCATAGGAGTTTCCAATCGCAGGGGGTCAGCATACTCAATGACCCCTTGGAATGTTCCCTCACAAGCGACATAAATTAGGGAACAGTTGACATTGAGCGCACAATGTGATTCTTCACAGTCCAATCCGCGATCGCATCGCCGTTCATGATCCGTCAGACAGTCCACTGTAATCCCCGACTGGCGCAGGAAGCGATCGCTCCCGACTAAAACCGATCGCCCTTCAATCTCTGCCTGAATGCCAAACCCCACCTCATAGTGCCATTCTCCCCGAGGCAAGAGTGTTACTCCCCGTCTTTGTGCCTCCGCCACAATCGCCTCGGCTACCGGGTGAGAAATCCGTTGTTCCGCAGCAGCAGCCAGTTTCAGCACTTCTTCCTCGGAGATTGCCTCAGATCCGGTGGTAATGCGAACCACGGACAGATTCCCTTGAGTGAGTGTGCCAGTTTTGTCAAATACCACCGTATCCACTTCGGCTAATTGTTCCAAGGCGCGTCCACTGCGGATCAAAATCCCATGTCGGGTGGCATGAGTCAGGGCTGCCATAAAGCTCGTTGGCACTGAAACGCGAATTCCTGTCACAAAGTCTAAAGTGAGAATGGCTGCCGCCCGTCCCGGATCCCGAGTCAGGGCCCAAATCAGGGCAGCCCAGATTCCCGCAGGTAGGACGGCGCGATCGGCGATATTCGCGGCGTAATTTTCCATGCGCGTATCATGCACCGGCGCTTTTCTCACTAATTCCAAACTGGCTGCTGCACGGGTTGCGGCCCCGACTCGTTCCGCTTGGATATACAGTTCCCCGGATCGGAGTAGGGTGGAGGCATAAACATGAGTTCCAGTTTGGGCGACAATGGGCATGGATTCGCCGGTGAGTTTCTGGCGATCGATGGTGGCGGTTCCCTGTAAGACAATCCCATCGACGGGGATTTGCTCCCCGGGATAGACAATTACGGTTTCCCCAATTTCTACGTCGGTGGCGGGAATTTGCTGTTTTTCCCCCTGGCGTTCCACCCAGGCAAAGCGCCCGATGGTGTCCATGAGATCCGCAGTCCGAGCAGCAGAGGACCGGGCGGTGCGATCGCGGATGGTATCCCCAACTTCATGCAGGGTCATGACTAAGGCAGGGGTGAGCAAATTCCCGCGCAGGGATGACAGGACGATCGCCATTAAATCCAAGCAGTCGATATTCACTCGGCGTTCGACTAGAAGACTCGCGATCGCCCGTTTGGCGACGGGTAAAGCAGCCCAGGCAACGCTTCCCACCATCACGGGTCGCGGAATCGTCCAGCCCAGGGGACCGCCTAGAATCGCCAACAGGGTGGCAATGGCCGGCAATATGATATCATGGCTCTCGGGTTCTGTTGCCGGGAGTTCAGGAATGACGGGTTTTATCTCACTTCCCGGGGAATGCTGGAGTTGGCTGGTTTGTTGAATCACTTTCACCAACTGCGATCGCATTCTTTGATCGCTCACCCCCTGGGTTTGGTAGTAAATGGCGATGGAGGCGGCAGTGAGATTCACTCGCACTTGGCTCACGCCAGGTTCCCCCGCTATCGCTTGTTCTAGGCGATCGGCGTAGGGGCGATCGCGGGCGAGGCGCGGGACTCTAAACCGGACTCGTCCCGGTATGGCATGAATCAAGGTACAGGCAACCCAAGTCGGTGTCACCTCAGCGAGGGGATTCCCGGATTTGTTCCAAAGTTCTATTTCTGCTATCATTTTGCTGCTCCTAAGTGCGATGACACCGACGCTCCCATAAACCGATTCATCATGGCATTCAAAAATGCCCGAGCAAAACAAGGGTTAAAATTATTCAAGGCAATCTCTTTAGTATCCAGGGCTAGAATCGTATCGGGGTTTACTTCTGTGACGGTTAGGGTTTCCTCGGGATATTCAGGTTCTTCCTGGGAATCTGGTTGTGGGGTGGGGGTTTCCTCGGGTAAGGAATCGGCGATCGCCGGCTCAATCATCTCTACTAGGTGCGATCGCCAGGATTCATCTAATCCAGAGGCAATTTCATACTGAATCACAATCGAGGCGGTGAGGGGATTGAGGCGGATTTCGGTGACTTCGGGTTGGGAGGCGATCTCAGTTTTCAGGCGATCGGCACAAGTGCTATCTGTAGCAATTTTTGGCACTCGCAACCGCACTCGTCCCGGAATGGCATGAACAATTTCAACTCCCATCCCTGATGGCGTTTTCACCCCTGATTTAGGGGCCGTCGGTGCAGGAGGAGCAACCAGTGGAACCGTTACCAAGGCGGCATCGGTGGAGTTTTGCTCCAACTGGGCGATCGCCTGTCGCGTCACACTTGCCGCTATCACATTCCCCAGGAGCGCCCATCCCCCACGCAGTTTCAGAGTCTGAGTCACCAACATCCCAGCAATCATCGGGGCTAATGTCTCCAATTCTTGATGATGCAGCAGGAAATTCCCCACTTGCTTTGCCGGATCCGGGTCGCTTTTTATCCCAGAAATTCCCCACTCTTGCAGCCTTTCTAGCACCTGAATCAGGGGAATAACATGAGGATTGAAGACAATAATTAAATCCCCCGTTTTTTCCTCCGTAGAAACCGCCACGATTCCCGGTTCTTGTCCCAATTCTTGCCCAATCAGATTTAGGGAAAGAATGCTCGGAACATCCCCCGCCCGCAATTGCACACACCCCTCGACTGCCTGGACTAATTTAACATTTCCGGTTCCAGTAACTTCCCTTTGACTCACCATTCCCTTTTCTCCCCTAGCCCCGGGTATTTTTAAATCCATTATCGCCATTGGCTTGAGGACTAAAAGTTAACCCTGGATAAAACTCACTAGACTTATAATAAAACTTTTTCGATATTTTAGCAAGATTTTCCCAGATTTTTAACAAAACTTTAATCCCCGCACTTCCGTCAACTTTTATTATAGAATCAAATCAAATGAGTTCTGGTTATTGAGAACAAATACCAGTAAATTTTTATCATTTGCAGGTTACTCAATCAAGTTGGGTGGAATAGCATCGATTAGAAACCGGGTTTTTTCATAAAATCTCTGACAATTCACACCAAATAAGGGCGAGAAACCCGGTTTATTGTCCTGTCTAGCAAGTCTAAATGAATTAGAAAATTCCTTATGGAGTGGGAGCGTCTCGCTCCCTTTCTGCACTTGGAAGCGAGACGCTCCCACTCCTACATTCTCTGGTCAGAATGATTTAGACGCACTGTAGTTAGTTGAGAGGATTTGTCAATCCGAGATGACAATTCCTCTCAATTAATTCTTTTTAGGGCTAGGAATTCCCTCCCAACTGACTCAATTATCCCGAATGAGAACAAGCGAGAGAGAGAGTTTCAGTTGAAGCGCCGTTGCCTTTTACCCAGTAATAAATAATCAGGCTTTCGGGGGCGCAACTGCTACAACCGCCACAACGATTAGAGGATACTGTCTTTTCCACCCGCCCTTTCCGAATCAGCTTTTCTAGCATAGGACTTAAGGCATTGGAATTAACATGAAAATGCTGTTCCAGTTGTCCCAGGGATGCTTGACCCTGTTGGGATAAATAGGTTTGAAGCTCCGTTAATATCATTTTTTCCAACTCATCCGAAAGAAAGAA
>NZ_JAFLQW010000488.1 GCF_017313335.1 Phormidium pseudopriestleyi FRX01
CAAGGGGAGGGAACCGTCGCTGAAGTTAATAGTAAGGCGAATCACCATAAACGTAAAAAACCTACTTTTGTAAGAGGGGGGCAGGGGGATTAGGTCCTCTTTGGTATCCCCTTAACCTACTCCTAACTCATAAGGGTTATCGGACTGCGGCGATCGCCGCGTTTAACACACTTTCAAACAATTTCATCCCATCGGTATTCCCTAACATCGGGTCCGATGCCCGTTCGGGATGGGGCATCATGCCGAGGACATTCCCCTGGGAATTGCAGATTCCGGCAATCTGATTTAAGGACCCATTGGGATTACTTTCCGGGTTACTCTCCCCTTCGGGACTGCAATAGCGAAACACCACCTGTCCATTGTCTTCAAGTTGGGCGAGGGTATCCGCATCGGCATAGTAGCGGCCCTCCCCGTGGGCGATCGGCAGGGTGATGATTTCCCCGGATTGGTATTGAGAAGTCCAAGGGAGACGGGTATTTTCCACCTTGATCGGGACGCGATCGCAGATAAAGTGTAAGTCGCGATTTCTAATTAATGCCCCAGGTAGCAGTCCCGCTTCGGTGAGGACTTGGAACCCATTGCAAATGCCTAGGACTAATTTACCCTGTTCGGCGTGTTTGATGATTTCAGGCATGACTGGGGAAAATTGGGCGATCGCCCCACAGCGTAAATAATCCCCGTAGCTGAACCCACCGGGTAACACCACCACATCCAAATCCGAGATATCCGTTTCCTGATGCCAGACTAATCGGGTGGGGCAGTCGAGTAATCCTTGAGTGACATACGCCACATCGCGATCGCAATTGGAACCCGGAAACACTACAACTCCAAATTTCACAGTATTATGCCCCCGCCTTCATCAGAGTTGCCACTTCAACTAACTCGAACCGATAGTTCTCAATCACGGGATTGGCTAAAAGTTGGTCACAGATGCGATCGAGTTGTTGGGTTGCTGCTTCAGGGGATTCCGAGGTAATCGTCAATTCCACATATTTGCCAATTCTGACCCCTTCCACATTGCGATCGCCCATTTTCTGCAATCCCGACTCCACAGCAGTCCCTGCCGGATCCAAAACCGAAGGCCGCAGAGTAACATAGATATGAGCCTGATATTTCTTTAAAGTCACAACAATCCGCCCTAACTTCTGGTAATAATGCCATTAGATGCCACAGCATCTTTTATTTTAATCCCCAAACTGACATCCGGGCTTTTTTCCAACCTTCAACCTCGTCTAACTTCAGAAATGTAGGCCAGACTAACCCATGCAGATGTTAATCTAATCCCATGACAGTCAAACGCACCCGGTCTCAAGAACGCATTCTCAATTTCCTCAAAACCCTCAACGATTCTATTTCCGCGCAGGATATTTATGTCGAGTTGCGCCATCGTAACCAAAACGTCAGTCTTGCCACCGTCTATCGCGCCTTGGAAGCGTTGAAGTTGGAAGGGTTAGTCCAGGTGCGGACCTTGGCAAATGGAGAGTCCCTTTATAGTTGCCTAAAGCAGGACCGGCATCATCTGACTTGTTTGCAATGCGGGATATCAATTCCCCTGGATGAATGTCCAGTTCATCAGTTAGAAGTCGAATTAGAAAAGGCTCACCAATTTAAGATATTTTACCATACCTTAGAGTTTTTTGGACTTTGCGATAAATGTCATTTATTGCAACAAAATGGCGGTGTTTAAGTTGAGTTCTTGGGGATAACCCCTGAAGGGGTTATTTTCCCAAACTATTCCCCCCACCCTTACCGTTCTTGGTCGCTAACAATCGATCGCATTCCTTCCAAGGTAGCGGGAATAGTGCGCGGGTCCATAAACATCACTTTACTGCTTTCACTCGCACCAATTTTTAATCCCATCTCCATATATTGTTGAGCGACTAAAAACTGTAAAGATTCCCGAGTATCTGGGTCAGTTTTGAGAGTTTTAGTGATAATTTGCAGTGCTTCTGCAGTCGCTTGAGCTTTCAGAACTTGTTCTTGACGTATCGCTTGCGCTTTTAAAACAATTGTCTTTTGTTGCGCTTCTGCATCAAGAATCACTGCTTTTTGACGCGCTTCTGCATCTAAAATATGCGCCTCTGCTTTGCCTCTAGCACTATTAACCGCCGATTCCCGTTCCCCTTCTGAGGTTAAAATAGTGGCCCGTTTGCGACGTTCTGCGGCCATTTGCAATTCCATCGAATCTTGCACCGCTTTAGATGGGACGATATCCCGCAGTTCCACCCGGGTGACTTTCACCCCCCAAGGGTCCGTGGAAACATCTAATTCTCGCAATAAAATTTCGTTAATTTCGGACCGGGCGGTAAAGGTTTGGTCCAGTTCTAGCTTACCCATTTCTGAGCGAATTTGAGTCAGGACTAGGTTCACCATTGCAGACTGGAGATTTTCTACTTTGTAGTAGGCTCTTTCCATGTCCATAATCCGCCAGTAGACCACTGCATCCACACTAATGGAAACATTATCCCGAGTAATACATTGTTGAGGTGGGATGTCTAATACTTTTTCGCGAATCGTTCCTTTGTAGACGATTTTATCCAAAAATGGGGTGAGTAATCGCAATCCAGGTTCTAGTTTTCTGCCGTTATATTTTCCTAATGTTTCAACCAATGCTTCATTTCCTTGATTGATAATTTTGACACTACCAGCTAGGGCAGAACCCCCGAGGGCCAAAAATATAATAAAGATGAATTGTTCCACCGTAAACCTCCAAATTAAAGTTGAAGTTGGCTCAAATTGAAACTATCAAATCATGGTCAAAGGTAACCGTAGCATCAACTAATTGCCTTTAAATTATTCTAACTGATTGCTACAGATTAAATTGAGCATTCCTCCCTGTCCATTTCGGGTAAATTTATGACTGCAACAGATGCTCAGGAATGACAATCAACGTATTGCCTTGGCGTCCGACGACAAAGACAGGTTGATGGGGGGCGATCGCCTGTTCTGGATCCGAACATTTAGCCCGCCAAGAGTTCCCATCATATATTACCCTTCCTGCCTCTCCTGGAGGGATTGCCGTTAAGGTTTGCGCCTCCTGTGCCTCCGCTAGGGAGTGGGGTAATTTTTGCTTTGACAAAAACCGTCTGGAGAGGACAATAAAGGCAGCAGAGAGTCCCACCCATAAAATCACCTGAATGAAAAAATTGGGAATAAATAGAGAGAGTCCGGCAACAATTAAGGCGCTGACTCCAGGCAAAAATTCCACAAAGGCAGTGGGGAGAACCAGTTCCATCGCACAGAGAATGATGCCAACGGCTAACCATAAGACTGCTGGATTAAGCTGGCTGAAAAACAGGAGAATGGCAGAGATGGGGTCAAATGCCATAACGTCTTCTTCCAAGGTTAAGATAGATTACTAGATTTTGTTTCCGTCGCGATCGCCGATTTGACGGGGTTCGGGATAAAATTAATGGGGTCTTCCTCCCCAATCCACCGACCCCTGGTTCATCAACTCCCCAAAATATCGCCATTGGCGTTCCCCGACTGGCGGCACTGTAGCTGTCGAGGCTGTTTGGAGTAGCTACAACCAGTGTAGGCTGGCTTTGGACCGATCGCCATAAACGATCGACTTCTTTTCATACTGTCATTGCACGCAGAGATTATGAGCAGTTCTGAGCCACTCTATTGTCCGAATCCAACCTGTACCCAGCCCGAAAACCCCGTGGGAAATCGGTTCTGTGATGCTTGTCAAACCCCCTTGCTGTATCGCTACTTGTGGGCGGTCGGTTCCGCAGCAGCCCGGTATCCCATTGGCGAACTCATCGGCGATCGCTACCGAGTAGTGAGTCCCCAAATTTGGCTTGATACTCAACCCGCCTTGGCCCCCTTCGTTCCAGAGACATTGCCCGAGGCGATTCTAGCCTATCTTCAATTATATCCCCATCGACTTCACATACCCGAGGTCTATGGGTTTTGTCCCCTCGGGGAAGGGTCCAACGCGGCCAATCTGTTATTACTCGATAATGTCCCCGTGGATGGAAACACCGCCACCCTCTATCCGGGAATGTTGGAACTCTGGCCCCAGACTGCCCCAGTCCGCCAAGTCTATTGGTTATGGCAAATTCTGCAACTCTGGACGCCCTTAGTAGAATTGGGCGTTGCCTCCAGCTTACTCAAAGCCGATAATATCCGGGTCCAGGGGTCACGGATTTGGTTGCGAGAACTCTATGGTGATGCCAGTTTAATTACCCAACCCGATTTACAAGATTTAGGCTATCACTGGTTAACTTGGGCGGGAAAAGTAGCCGCCCCAGTGGGCGATCGCCTCCAAGAAATTGGCAAACAAATGCGGCGTCCCAATGCCGAATTCCAGGCGATCGCCCCCCAAGTCAACCAACTCCTCCTCGAACTCACCGCCCAATTACCCCTGCGTCTGCGTGTCGCCGGAGTCAGCGACTCAGGACCCAATCGCCACCATAACGAAGATTCCTGCTACCCCACCCTCAACGACATCGCCCAAACCGATAAACCCCATACCCATCCCCTCCTCAATCACTTAGCCGTTGTCTGTGATGGCGTCGGAGGACACGAAGGGGGGGAAGTCGCCAGTCAACTAGCGGTCCAAGCCCTTAAACTGCCCATTCAAGCCCTGATGAGGGAAATTGCCGAAGAACCGGGACTCGCCATGCCCTCCGTCGTCAGCGAACAACTAGAGGCCATTTTGCGCGTCGTCAACAACACGATCGCCGCCCAAAATGACAAACAAGGACGGGCTTCCCGACAGCGCATGGGGACCACCCTAGTCATGACCCTGCAACTCCCCCAAAAAGTCACCACCCCCAGTGGTCAAGAATTTGCCAACGCCCATGAACTGTATGTCGTTCAGATTGGCGATAGTCGCGCCTACTGGATTACTCCCAACTCTTGTCAACAACTCACCGTGGATGATGATGTCGCCTCCCGAGAGGTCCGCCTCGGTCGCGCCCCTTATTCCCAATCCATCCGAAGAAGGGACGCAGGGGCGCTCACCCAAGCCCTAGGAACCCGGGAAGGGGACTTATTGCGCCCCCAAATTCAGCGGTTTCTCCTAGAAGAAGATGGATTGCTGCTACTGTGTTCCGACGGATTAAGCGATCACGATCGCGTCGAGCAATTTTGGTCCGATTGCGCCCATGATCTGTTTAGCGGGGCAATTTCCGTAGAAACAGCGGCCCAATGGTGGGTGGATCTGGCCAATGAAAAGAACGGCCATGATAATGTTTCTGTGGTGCTCTCCTATTGCCGCATCTCTCCAGAAAAACTGGTCTTGTTCGACCCCAATCAACTCCCCCCCACGGGATTATCCGAGGATGAACTTTCCGATGCCTCCAAAGCTCTACTTTATGAAGACGAAGACCCCTCAGAGGGCCATCGCCGCCAGTCCAAGGGCGATCGTACTGGATTAACCCTTAAGCAAACCATCGCCCTCCTAGTCGCCGTCACCCTGATCAGTGCAGTTGTAGGTTTTGCCGCCTGGTGGCAAATCGACTCAGGAGGACTCACTCAACTCCGTGAGAGAATTTTCCAACAGGAATAAAACACCAGAGAAACACGGTAGGGCTGGTAGCCTCGTGTCTTCAGACCGAGGTGGAAAGCCCACACGAGCGGTTTTAACCGCCTACACTGTAGTCCAACCATGATGAGGGTCGTTAATGTAGCGCCCTATCGTATTTTCCG
>NZ_JAFLQW010000524.1 GCF_017313335.1 Phormidium pseudopriestleyi FRX01
ACGGATGTTGTTGAGTTTCAACCCTATCCTGAGAATGTTTCTCCGACTCTGGCAGAGTTAGCGGATATTTCTGATGAGGAGTGGGACCGGCGTTTTCGGGGGTCAGCGTTGCGTCGGATTAAACCGGCGATGTGGCGGCGGAATGCTGGGGCTAATCTTAGGAGGGATTAAGAGGATTAAGAGGGAGGGATTAAGAGGATTAAGAGGGATTATAACCACTGATTTCACGGATTTTCACTGAGGGGATTTTCGCGGAGGGTTTGAATGAGGTGGCGTTTGATGTTGATGAATTCTGGGGTGAGTTTGAGGTCTAAATGCCGATCGCTGGGTAATGGAATTGCGGTTTCTTCTTGGATTTTTCCGGGATGGGGAGACATGACATACATCCGCTGGGATAGAAAGATTCCCTCTTCGATATCGTGGGTAATGGTTAATATTGTTGTTTGGGTTTTTGACCAAAGTTCTATCATGAATTGTTGCATTTGTTCTTTGGTTTGGGCATCTAAGGCCCCAAAGGGTTCATCCATGAGCAAGACTTCGGGTTCGTTGGCTAAGGCGCGGGCGATCGCCACTCGTTGTTTCATCCCTCCGGAGAGTTGTTTGGGATAGGCTTTGCTAAATTTTTTCAGTCCGACGACTTCTAAATAGTAGTGAATTCTCTCTTGTTGTTCTGCTTTGGTTATGCCTTTGAGGGATAGCCCAAATCCAATGTTATCGGATACGGTTAGCCACGGAAATAAGGAGTAGTTCTGGAAAATCATCCCGCGATCGCAACCTGGTCCTAAGACGGGTTCTCCATCAATCAGCACTTTCCCGGATGTCGGGGTTGCTAGTCCTGCTATAATGTTTAATAGGGTCGATTTTCCGCAGCCGGATGCCCCGACGATACAGACGAACTCGTTGGCTTTGAGGTAGAGGTTGATATTCTCTAATACTACTAGGCGATCGAAGGTTTTATAAAGTCCTTTGACTTCGAGTTTGGGGGAATCAGATTCGGGGGCGGCTTGGTTCATTCGATGAATTGCAGTTTGGTTATTGTCAATTTGGGGCGCGGCGCGATTTTTTTTTGAGGGTTGTGTTGCAAACCTTGTGTTATGTGTTATTCTATGAGATAATGAGAGTGGTGCTTGTTTCGGAATTAGAGCCACCACTCTCATTATCATATATAATATCACGAAAATCAAGATGCGGCACATTTTTTTTAAAAAAAGTTGGCGCGCTGCAATTGTAACGTTATTTTAAGCCATTATGTTAATCTCTTGGCGATCGCCATTGTCTCGATGGCAACTGCGATAGAGTAGACGGGATTCGTTGCGACGAGAGACTGAAAGATTATGCCGCGATCGCCTAAACCCTATCTTAAGCCTTCCATATTTTGGAGTATTCGTCAAGGATTTCCCTACCGACTGCGGATTTTGTTAGCCATCAGCGCCCTTGCCATTCCCCTAGTGGTTTGGTCTATTTTAAGTTATGGCGGATGGATCTCACCGATGCTATTACCAACTCCCACCGCTGTCTTGATTGCAGGCATTCAAATGTTTGCCCAAGAGAACTTATGGGGGGATGTGGTGGCTAGTTTCCTGCGCGTTACCGCCGGATTCTTTGCCGCTGCGGCGGTTGGCATTCCCATCGGCATTGCAATGGGAACATTTTATAGTATGGATAGTTTATTTAGCCCGATTGTGGGAACTGTGCGGTATATGCCAGTGGCAGCATTTATTCCCCTGATTATCGTCTGGTTTGGACTGGGGGAAAGTGCCAAAATCGTGATTATTTTTTTAGGCATTGTCTTTTATAATGCCATTATGATTGCTGATGCAGTAAAGTTTATTCCCAATGAACTATTGAATGCGGCTTATACCCTAGGGGCGAACCGATGGCATATTTTATGGCGAGTGATTTTACCCGCATCTGTGCCCAGCATTTTAGATACATTGCGGGTGAATATAGCGGGGGCTTGGAATTTTTTAGTGATTTCTGAATTAATTGCCGCCGATCGCGGGTTAGGATTTAGAATAGCCCGGGCGCAAAGGTTTGTGCAAACCGATCGCGTCTTAGTGACAATTGTGGTAATTGGGGCGATCGGCTTACTCCTGGATTTAGCCTTTAAAACCCTATCCAAACGAGTCACCCCTTGGGCGGAACATTCCCAACATTAAACCCGCAGGTGAGGGGATGAAGCGGCTCAAAATTGATAGTCATCCCCACATTATCCTAAGTGGTTTGTTTGTCGCGGAGGGCGAGTACAAATCTCGGGTCAATGAAGGGCGTTAAATCGGGAATTTGTTGGATTTGATTTCGAGATTGTAAGAATTGGGCGAGGGAATTCAGGGTGTTTAATAAATAGACATTACTCTCAGGATTCGCCAACATTTCGATATTGGCGTTCAAATCCGGGAGACGCACTCCTTGTAATCCCGCTTGTAATTCATCAGGCGGAATGCCTAATTGAGTGGAAGCGATCGCCACCCCCTCCTCGGGATTCGCTTCCAGAAATTCCAATCCTTCTAAAACCCCAGCGACAAAGGCTTCTACCATTTCAGGATGGCGATCGGCATAGTCCGAATCAAACACATAAAGGTCATTAATTGCTGTTGGCATTTGAGATGAATCGTAAATAATTCGTCCATCAGGTTGGGCAGTATTCGCCTGTTGTAAGTAGGGGGCGTAGGTAACTGCGATCGGAATATTTCCCGCTTGATAAGCTGCCGCTGCTGAATCCGGTGGCGCATTAATTAACGTAAAATCTCCCGTCCCTATCCCAACTGTATCCAACACTTGTAACAGGAAGAAATGACTGACGCTGCCTTCTTCCACCGCAATTTGTTTACCCCGAAAATCAGATAAACTGGTAATGCTACTACGGGCCAAAATTCCATCAGCCCCGACGGAAGTATCCTGGACTAAAACAATCCTAAATGCCTTACCAGCCGCTGCTAAAGTCACCGCTTCCGATCCAACGGGAGAAACCGCATCTAACCGCCGAGAAATAAAAGCGGTATTGGCATCTGTATTAGCATTAAAGACTTTAATATCTAAGTTCAATCCGCGTTTCTCGAAAAAGCCTTTTTCTTTAGCAATGTAAAGGGGAGTAGAACCCACCCAGGTAAATAAACCGAGGGTAGGGGATTGGTTATTAGTTGGAGGAGTACAAGCGTGTAAAGCAAGACCCCCAGCGGCACCAACTAGCATCCACAGAGTTTGACGACGAGTCCAACGTTGAGTCATGTTCAGGAAATAGAATAAACGCGATTGTATTGTATCTGACTTGACTCGTTCGTGTGAATCATTTTAGGTAAAGTTTCCCAATGGGGTGTCAAGCGCCAAGGAGGGTTGTGGCATCAGAAAAGACAATCAATTGCTGGCGAATGCGTTTGAGGAGAGGGGAGAGAGATGTTTCCCTAGAGGAGATCGCCTCTTTGAGAAGCCCTCCAATTGTTGACAGCCTCTCTCAACACCGGATTAAGAAAGAACATCCTAACCCCTTCCTGTTCCTGAGACTCTACAAAAAACCGGCGACTCAGGGATTGAATCAGGTTAAAACATTCATTCGGAGAGAATGGAGTCAGTTTCAAAAGTTGCCCTAAACAAACGGGTTCTGTTTCCTGAGAAAGTTGCTCCATAACTGCCAGTTCTTGAGCAGTTAAGCGATGAAACTGACAAGCTAAATCCTCTTGCAAGGGTTCACATAAAATGACAGTTTTATAGGCTAAAAAATCCGACACTCGACCCGCAAATACTTCATAAATTAACCCGGCAGTTTGTGTTAGCCATAAAGGATTGCCTTGATAAAGATTAATCAATTCATCCCAATTGGGTTCATCCAATAAGTTTTTATCTCTTAAAATCCAGGTAGCGCCTGCCCCTAAACTTCCTAAAATAGTAGTTCTACCACCAACGATAGCTGCTTCATTGCCACAGCAGCTTATTCAACTGCCATACATCCCGACCTCGACACATTTCGTCAATTCCGGGATGAGAATCTTCTAACTCATTTTGTAGGTAAACCATTTGTTGTCCTCTACTACAGAATTGGCCCAATTATCGCTCACTATATCGAAAACCAGCCAGTAATCAAGGGCTTTTTGAGACACAATTTGGCCAGTTTAGCTGAGTGGATGCGTAGTCAAAAAATGGAGGTGGGTTCTGGCAAGTAAACCTAAATGTCTTTGTTACAAAATAGCCATTCGATGCAGCACTTTACCCGCTGCATTTTCTATGATGATTTCTTGCAATTGTTCGCCGAGGACAAGGGAGGCATCCAAAACTTCTAATCCAGCCAGCTTTCCATCTGGACTGTAATTGGCAATAATTTCTTCGGAAAGTTCTCGCGTTTCTGCGGTTGCTGTTGCTAAAGGTAACAGTTCGATATAGAGTGCATCAACTTCGGAATCGTAATAGATTTTCATGGTTTCCTCTGTTTAATTGAAATAATAAACTTTAACCGTGATGACAACTATTTGCTCCACCCCTTCTTTAAAGATAGCGTCAACAGCTTTATAAAGATAAAACTCTTGATTTATTGGGGAATCCTTATTGTAGCCGAATTGAAGACGAGAATGCAACTTCCCATTTTTAGCAGGTTGCCAGTTCCCGGAACGAATAGCTGCTATGACTTCCTCTTCCTCAGCACCTCTCAGAAGCATTTGCTGTCGAGCATGGGGTGAAAAGTAAATTGGCTTTGCCATCTTCTTTCTTTGTTTTTATCTGTCTGCTAATCTTAACAAAACAGGCGGGCATCTCGTTCTGTTTCGTCCCGATCGCGATCGCAGCCTCAAGCCTCTGATACAATAGTAGAGCGCAAACCGAACCGGGGAACCACCCCATCGCCCCTAAATTTGCTCTATGACTCAAACCCTAGTTACACCCCCAGAAGCCGGTTCTTATATGGTTTTGTATGGCGTCAGTTGGGAGATGTATGAACAACTGCTGACTATTTTTGCAGAAAATCCAACGCCTCGCATGACTTACTACAAGGGAACGTTAGAACTGATGACGCCGTTACCGGAACATGAACGCTATAGCTGGACCTTGGGACGTTTGATTACGGCCCTATCCGAGGAACTGGAGATGGAAATTTGCGGGTTAAAATCCACAACCTGGCGATCGCAACCCAAGGCAGTGGGCAAAGAAGCGGATGAATGTTTTTATATTCAAAATGAACCGGCCATTCGGGGTAAATTAAAGATTAATTTAGCGGTAGATCCACCTCCTGATTTAGCGATTGAAATTGATTTGACCCATTCCTCGGTTAATCAAATGGATATTTATGCAGAACTAAAAGTTCCCGAGGTATGGCGTTGGCAGCAGAGGAAACTTAGCCTTTATTGTTTAACTGAGACAGGGTATGTAGAATCAGAGAATAGTTTAGCGTTTGGTTCGTTTCCGGTGAAAGAATTGGCGCGGTTTATGCAGTTAGACTCGGAAAAAGGAGAAAATGCTCGACTGCGGGAATTTCGGCAGTGGGTGCGATCGCAACTGCAACTCTAGAGAACTGGTCATGTTGGTAAGAAAAAAAACAGTTGATGCCACATCCCGCAGACCGACTCTTTTTCCATTTGGGTTTTGGATGATACTCATTGGATGCCTCAATTCCCCCAATTTGATGACAAATTACGCTGAATTTTCAACATTTGATTCCCCCCTTTTCTAAATTCATAATCCACCGATTCGACCTGCACATCAAAGCCAGCAATCGATAGATCCGCAATGACCGTTTCCAAATAGGGAGATAACTCACCCTTCAAATTAATCAGGGGAAAGATTCGCACCTGTTCACAGACTCGCAGCAGTTAAGTGATGGAATCCAAATGAAAATCCAGGGATAAATGTTCCGAATAGGAAAAAAGCAGATGAGAACAGAGTCCCAATTCAAATTGATGGTCATCAAACTCTAAATTGGGCAAAGATTGATATTGATACCGACTTTCAACTTTACCTGCTTCATAATCTAGCAAAAACCTTTCCATTGTAGCCCAACGGGATTGTCCCAGTTCATCGGCATTCTGGAATCTATTCCAAACATAGCGATCGGAATTTTGTCTGACTTGGGAAACCACAGATTCGTAAGTGTTTTGAACCCGCTGTTTAATTTGTTCTCCAGACAATTGATAAATGGGGTCAACGGAGATAACTGAATGTCCCAGGGCGGTCATTTCAGCATTAAAGCTGGCAGGGCCATCCCCACAACCCAATATTTTTAGTTCCAAATTGGCTGGAGACAGATTAAACATTAACTGATATTCTTCCAGGGTTCGGCCCCAAGGGATAATTTCATTCAGTTTCATGAGTTTTGATATCAGAAGCGATTAGAGAGAAATCTCACTATAGCACTTCTTGTCCTAGAAGTGCATGGTGTAGTTGAACGAGAGGTTAGGCTATCCTTGAAATTCGGGTTTTTCAGGTATTATTAAACCATTCAATCTGGCTGGGTTTTTTGCTATTTTTGCTCAGTGTTTTTTATGCCGTTTTTTTTGAAATACATTCATAGTCTAGTATTTTCAATAATCTTTATCAAACTAAAAGAGAATGACTCTAACCCTAAACAGTCCAGATTTTCTACCACAAATTATCCCAATCTGACACTCTGCGGCTTTTGAATATCTCGGGTCAGAAAGCCCTGCAATCAGGTCAAAAACTCGTTTGAATTGGATGAAGATATTGATAATTTACCCTGTTTTAAATAGCCCGCGTAGGCGGGCTTTATTCCTGGAGATGCACCGTTTATCGGGTCAGTTATTAATCTATTCCTCTACTGCATATTGTTTAAGTTCCTCTTGTGACATATACTCTAAAGCGGATGCGTGAGTGGCACCCAGGACGATGGGAGGTGCAACTCCGGCATCGAGGGCTTCTTTCCAGCGAGAGGCGCACAAACACCAGCGATCGCCGGGTTTTAAACCCGGAAAATTAAACATGGGAACCGGGGAGGTCAAATCATTTCCCCGCTGTTTGCTGAAGGTGAGAAACTCTTCGGTGACTTGTGCACAGACGACATGAGCACCATAGTCTCCGCCTCCGGTGTTACATTTGCCATCTCGATAATATCCGGTCATCGGGGAGGTACAGCAATTTTCCAGTTTTCCCCCCAGTACATTGGTTGCTTCGGTCACGACTGCCTATTCTCCATTGAATTTCAATTGTTTCCTAGAATACTCGGATTAACTTACTTTTGGCAAGGGTGGCGGTTATTAAAACTAGGAAACTTTACAAATCTTCTAGGGAAGCTTGATAGAGACTGTGCAGTAAATTTTCGAGTTTCTCTTCGGGACAACACTCAATGATTGCTTCATAAACGTCCCATAATTTAGCGGCGGTTTCTCCCAGGGTGGGACTCATCTCCCAGACATCTTGGACCCATTCTCGGGGAGGTTCTTCGTCAAAAATTAGCCGTTCTAATAACTGTTTGGCTTCAGTTCTAGTAATTGCCATCGGTTTGAGGGATAAACAACAATAATGATAGGGGAGCATAATTTTATCATATTTTATCGCGAGGCTAAATGAATTCAACAATTCCTCATGCAGGAGGAATTGTTTTGTGATTTCCACTCCGGTTAAGCGGGGGAATGGTGCGTTCCCCTCGCCGAACGGTTGATTTAGGAATGACCGACCAGTTTATCCCGCAGTTTTTTGATGCGATCGCGCAATTTGGCTGCTTCCTCAAATTCGAGCTTTTTGGCCGCCTCTTTCATCTGGAGTTCTAGTTTAGAAATCGCTTCAGGAATATCTTCTAAAGGCAATTCCTGAAGGGCGAGGGTGAGGGAATCCACGCCATCGGCTGCGGCGGCATTTAATCGGCGCGAAACGTCTAAAAAGGCCAAAATTGCGTTAGTGGATTTCTTGATAATGCTTTGGGGAGTAATTCCATGCATCTGATTGTAGGCCATCTGAATTCCGCGACGGCGATCGGTTTCTTCGATCGCCAAGGTCATGCTTCGGGTCATGTTATCCGCATAGATGATAGCTTGTCCCCGGATATGACGGGCGGCGCGTCCGATGGTTTGGACGAGGGACCGATGCGATCGCAAAAATCCTTCTTTATCCCCATCTAAAATCGCCACGAGAGACACCTCCGGCAAGTCTAACCCCTCCCGTAACAAATTGACCCCAATCAACACATCAAACTCCCCGTCCCGCAAATCCTGAAGGATTTCAATGCGTTGGATGGAATTAATATCCGAGTGCAGATAACGCACCCGAATTCCCCGGTCCTGGAAATACTCCGTGAGGTCTTCTGCCATGCGTTTGGTTAAGGTAGTAATCAGGACCCGTTCGTTGCGTTTTACCCGGTCTTTAATCTCACCTAACAAATTATCAACTTGACCCTCCGTGGGACGGACAAAGATTTCTGGGTCTATAACTCCCGTGGGTCGAATAATCTGTTCAATGACTTCCCCAGTAGATTGTTCAATTTCCCAGTCCCCGGGGGTGGCAGAGACGAAGATACATTGATTCATGTTGGCCCAAAATTCCTCTGCTTTTAAGGGTCGGTTATCGGCAGCAGAGGGGAGGCGAAATCCATGTTCGATTAAGACCAGCTTTCGGGCGCGATCGCCATTGTACATTCCCCGAATTTGCGGGACCGTGACGTGAGATTCATCTACCACCAATAACCAATCTTTGGGGAAATAATCCAGTAAACATTCCGGGGGGTCTCCCGCTTGCCGTCCGGCCATGTGGCGGGAATAGTTTTCCACCCCGTTGCAATATCCCACTTCTCGCAGCAGTTCTAGGTCGTAGCGAGTGCGTTGTTCTATCCGTTGTGCTTCCACTAATTTGCCTGCTTTTTCCAGTTCCTGGAGGCGGTCTTCCAGTTCGAGTTCGATCGCCTGACAAGCAGCTTCTAGGCGGTCATCCGGGGTAACAAAGTGACGCGCTGGATAGATACTTAATGTATCGAGACTGGCGAGAATACTGCCAGTAACTGGATCAACGTAGCGGATGGCCTCGATTTCATCCCCGAAGAACTCGATCCGGACGATCCGGTCTTCATAAGCGGGTCCGATTTCTAGGACATCACCTTTGACTCGGAAGCGACCTCGGCCCATTTCTACGTCATTGCGATGATATTGGATACCGGCGAGGTCGCGCAAGAGTTGCCGGGGTTCGAGTTCTTGTCCAACTTGTAAGGGGATGGCGGCGTTGAGGTATTCTGAGGGCATTCCCAACCCGTAAATGCAGCTAATTGAGGCGACAACAATCACATCGCGGCGTTCAAAGAGCGATCGCGTTGCCGAATGCCGCAGCATATCGATTTCTTCATTAATGGCGGAGGTTTTTTCGATATAGGTATCGGTAACGGCGATATAGGCTTCCGGTTGATAGTAGTCGTAATAGCTGATAAAGTATTCGACGGCATTATGGGGAAAAAATTGCCGCAATTCGTTACAAAGTTGGGCGGCGAGGGTTTTATTATGGGCCAGGACGAGGGTAGGTCTCCCGATTTGGGCGATCGTTGAGGCAATGGTAAAGGTTTTTCCAGTTCCGGTGGCCCCTAAGAGGGTCTGAAAGGGTTTTTCCCCTTGGATACCTTGAACCAGTTTGGCGATCGCTTGGGGTTGGTCCCCTGTCGGTTGATAGGGCGCTTCCAGACGAAAGGGTTGCATAGTCGGATTGAGGATGAGTTCTTTCCTATTGTAGAAGGTTGTTGAGGCAAATATAGCTTTCCCCACAGTTATTCGCGGACATTTTGGGAGTGCGAGCATCCTGCTTGCTAGAGTAATAGCAAGCAAGATGTAAGCTGATGGGTTAGTCCTCTTCTGTTACCCCTTACTTCCTAGCTTTTTTGTTTAAAGATATGTCGGAAGACAGAGGGCATCTTTGACACCCGATGGCTAATATAAATTTAAGGCTAAATATTTAAGGTGATGCACCAAAATAGGTTAGCTCATAAAAAAATAAATATAAATGGGAGAAATACATCATGAGTGTTGAAAATCGAATGAAAGCCACGGCTAAGAATATCGAAGGGAAAGCCCAAGAAGCCTTGGGTGATATGACGGGAGACCCCAAGCAAAAAGCGGTGGGTAAAGCCAAGCAAATCCAAGCCAATCTTGAACATGGCGCGGAAAATTTAAAAGAAGAACTGGATATCAAGAAAACTCAAGTAGAAGACTTGTAAGCCTGTCAAACGAAAAGGACCCGGGTATCAATACCCAGGTCCTTTTTTTATAGAGACTGAGAACCCCTGAATTGGGCAAAATGGGATAGGAAGCTGCTTAGATATCAGCGATCCCCGCTTTCAAGTCTTCAGGGTTAGGGCGAGAATATATCCATTGATAGATGCTTTTGCTTCCGGCTGTTTGCTACTTTAAATACAGTTAAAACAAAGTCAGAAAGACGGAGAATAATATGAGCACTGAAGATAGAGCTAATGCAACGATGAAGAACGTGGAAGGGAAAGCTCAAGAAGCGTTGGGAAACGTGACTGGAGACCCCAAGGATAAGGCTGAGGGCAAAATGAAGCAAACCGAGGCTGAAACCAAACACGCCAAAGAAGATATCAAAGATAACTTAAAAAAGGCGATCGACTAGAGCTTAATCTTTGAACCGAGGGAAGGGAGGGGGCGTTCCCCTCCCTTCCCTCAACTCTTAACGCTCTTGCATCCTTGTGCAGGGAACCTTCCTCTGATTCCCCCTTAACCCGGGGAATTGGAAGGAGGAATCAATCTTTTGTTTAAAGGTTTGTTGAAGGGGCAGTCCAGAAATTTGGCGGGAGGTCTATTAATTCACCTCTAAATCAACCGGCATCCCCTGAAAACGGACGTGATATTACTATAAAATTTGGGAGGAAAATTCAGGTGAGTGTGTTTAAGCGAGTACAAAAAGGGTTGACCACTTTGGTGTTGGTATTAGTCCTAAGCGTGGTTACCGCTTGTAGTGGAGGAACTCCAACGGCGCAGCAACCGAACCTCATTTCCCCTTCGGTGACGAGTTTGCACAATTACGCCCAACTGGAACGGGGTAATACTCAAACTGGGGAGAATTTTGGCAACTGGGTGGTGCGAAATGCCAAAGGACTGATTCAAGATGCATATGTGCGGGATAATGATAAGTTAGGCGTGGTGATTACGCCGGAAGTTCGACCGAATGAAGTGCGAGAATTAGCCCGATCGCTGGCTCAAGGATTTCATCACAATTTCCCCAATCAGAATTTAAAAGTGTTGGTGTATGCACCGGATAAACAACTGATTCTGACAGCGGATTATGATGTGCAATCCCAGCAGATTCAGTATAAAGCGGGATAGCTGTGAACCGAATTGCCCCTGTTTTAATGGGTTATCGATTTAGAAAATTAGGAGAGTAATATGGCGACGAGTGACGAATATAAACGGGAAATTATGGGCGATTTGGCCCGAGGCGATCGCGAGGTCATGCCAAATGCTCCCCAGACCGACGATTATCAAAGTTTTGATGATTTTGCCCAGCGCTCGACCAAGGAAGAACGTCAGCGCTTATTTGGAGAGTCACTGCAACACGATCGCATTTCTCCAGCGCAGATGGAACCGGAACTGCAAAAAGCGATCGCCCAAATTAAGCCAGACGAACGGGATGATGTGGCGCAGGAGTTCTTTAAGGAACTTAAAAAACGCGGACTCAGCGATCGCGATTTAGAAAAACAACTGACTCTTTCGACTCACAATGCCAAGAAAATGTCCGCAGATGATGTCTCTAAATTAGCCTCATTTGCCTATCACGCTCATCCTGATATTTTCCGAGACGTTTTAGCCGATAAACCTTGGATGATGAAGTTTTTGAGTAATCCGTTAGTAGCGGCTATTTTAGGAATTGCTGCCGCAAAATGGCTGAGTAATCGCAAGTAAGGCGATCATCTGGGCCATTGGATAAATTGGGGGCCAAGGGGCGATCTCAACCGATCGCCCCTTGGCCTTTTTGTCCGATCCCCCCTGCCGAATCTGCAAGAATCCTAGGATGACCCAGGAACGCCTATCCCCGCTTATGATCTCGATCAGATTTTTTTTGAGAGTTTTACAAAAATTTACAGTAATGTAGAGTTTTATAACCTCGTCTGTAGATCCTTCAACCCGTATAATTAAGGCTTAAGTTAGAACCCTAAAAAAGATCTGACAGCGAAAGCTAGTCTCCGACTCATGAGATCAAGCCCCTATCGCCATCGATGAGGTAGAAAATTACCGATTCAACCGTGCTAAAACAGGGCACAAACGAGACAGATTTTCAGGAGGAAAGGAAAACTAACCGAGTGTTTTTGGAGGAGAATCCCGAGATGGCCGATAGCGCGATCGCTGATGAGACTGAGAAACCCAACCCAGACAACGAACCCCAACAAGATAGTATGAAAAAAATACAAGACAAATTACCTGAAGAAGCCACTCCTAAAGGCCTTCAGCTTTATCGTCAAGGGGGTTTACCCGGAAACCGCCCCATCGGACAGAGCAATTTTGAGATTTCTGACAGTATCAATCTGTCTGGCAACCGTCCCGTTGAGGCCAGCAATTTTATCGTAGCCGATACCTTAAACTCCTCGGGAATTCGTCCGATTGGGGCGAGTATGATTCACGTCGCCCACTCCATGCAGGTGTCTGGAAATCGTCCGATTACAGAAAGCACCGTCCTGATGAACTGTGATCATTTGATGGGAAATCGGCCTATTTCCTCCAATGAAGGGGATGAAACCGATGGAATGATGGGTTTCCTCGATTAACCTTAAGGGGGGACTCACGGCGTGACCCAGGCAGTTAGGGCCTCTGTTTTCCCGCCAGGAGTCCACTCCGATCGCCTCCAAGGGACGAGGGAAAAATGGGACGAGGGAAAAATGGGGCATTCGAGGCGATCGCCCCAGTTGATAGGATCATTTAGATCGTACCATTGGTCGATTCTACCTGCCACAGTGCGATCGTGTGGTCCCAACTCCCCGAAACCAGCACCCGCCCATCGGGACTAAAGGCCAGAGATCGCACGGCATCAGAATGTCCCACAAGGGAGGCAATTTGTTCTCCCGTTTTCCCATTCCACAGGGCCACCGTTTTATCCCAACTCCCAGAAGCGAGTCTCTCTCCATCAGGATGAAACCTCACCGCTGTCACCACATCGGAATGTCCCACCAGGGAGGTAATATGCTCTCCCGTCCGGTAATTCCACAGGGCCACGGTTTTATCCCAACTGCTAGAGGCCAGAACCAGTCCATCGGGACTAAATTCTACCCCCGTCACCCCAGCAGAATGGCCGGTAAGGGTCCGCAATTTTTCCCCGGTTTGTAAATTCCACAAGGCAATCTGACTATCGGTACTGCCGCCCGCTAAAACTTGACCATTGGGACTAATCGCCACAGACTGAATCTCCCCAAGTTCCTCTGCATCCAAGGTGATAGTCCATTCATTTTTACCCGTCGCCACATTCCAGAGTTTCAGGGTGCGATCGCCACTGGTACTCACCAGAGTTTTGCCATTCGGGGCAACTGCCAGGGCTAAAACAGGTTCCTGATGACCGCCAAACCATCGCCCAAACTGGCGAATCAGCTTAAACCGCCCTAAATCCCAAACCTGAATCTTTTTATCCGTCCCACAACTGACCAAACTTTGACCATCCGGGGAAAAACTCACCGCCAGAACCGATCCAGAATGTCCGCAGAGGGTATGGAGTTTTTGGCCTGAGTTCAGATCCCACAGGGCAATGGTCTGGTCCCAACTGCTGCTGGCGAAGGTTTTGCCGTCCGGGGCGACTGCGACAGAACTCACCCGGTCTAAGTGGCCCGAGAGGGTCTCAACCCATTGCCACATCCAAGGTTCAGACATGATAATTTTGTGAATCCAAGTGATTTTGGTGATTATTTTACCGGCAATCGGATTCACTGCCGACCATCGGGTTCCACCTTACCGAGAATCGGCGTAAAGCCCCCGGATTTATCCGTGGGGATATGAGCCGACCGTGTTAAAATAGTAAAAGCGAGTAAGAATAATCATCTGCGTGATTATTGTATTCACGTCTTCGGTGAAATTCCGGCACAGTAAGT
>NZ_JAFLQW010000598.1 GCF_017313335.1 Phormidium pseudopriestleyi FRX01
AACTTGTCTGTGCCTAATGATACCCTATAAGAGTAGAGCATTGCAGAAAAATGCGATAGGCGGTTAAAACCGCTCGCGTGGGCTTTCCACATAGCTTCTTTAGAGCGCGAGGCTACCAGCCCTAACGTGTTTCTCTTGTGTGAGCTTGATTCCTGGGTGGGGGATAAGAAATTTCAACCCCCTCTAAATTTTTGTTCAACAGGTGTCAATCCTTGCGGGGAGAATAATCGAGGCGATCGGTTAATTTCAAAAAATCCGGACAGACCTAAGCAGAAATACCGGAGACGGGGCCTTTGAGGGATTATCTCTATCCTAAGATAGCAATGGCAGTCGGATCAACTTATTCCCTTCGATAGATGAGAAATGATGGATGTAATTGTTAGTGTATTTACATAAGACAAAAAGCAACGAATCAAAAAAGGAGATTATCTTATGTTGGTTAGTATTTTAACTTGGATTGTTTTAGGACTGATTGCTGGGGCTTTAGCAAAATTAATTTATCCCGGAAGTCAAGGCGGTGGTATTTTTGCCACGATTGGACTAGGGATTCTGGGTGCAATTGTAGGGGGATGGGTAGCGCAAGCCATCTTTGGAATTACAGCAGTGGGTCTGAGTTGGCAGGGTATTCTGTTTGCGGTGATCGGCGCAATGGTCCTGATCTTCATCTGGGGTCTGTTGACTCAGCGTGCAGCATAAATTTTTCGGGTCCTGTCCCTAGAATGATGTGACTCTTTTTTTTAATAAGCCGGTATTAGGGGTAGGGTAGCAAGCCTTTGCCCCTTGTTTCATGGGACCAGACTTAGGACATCACTGCAATTTAGTCTCCCAGGGCCAGTTTAAAAGAACGTTGATCACAATCATCAATCTGGGGCTAAAAAGCAGTCTTCAGGGATATCGAGATCATCCCTGAAGACTGCTTGATTTTGTTAGGGGATTTGAGAGAGTTTTCCCCTCGGTTGCCAAACTCCGAAGGGCCAACGCTCTTTGAATCCAGAATCGGCTTTGTCAGCAAAATGGCAAAACTTGATTTACTGAAACGGATCCAAATCCTATTTATTTTTCTGCCAAATTTGCCAAGTGGATCCTAATGCAGCGCCCGCCCCAGCAATTAATCCAAAAGTCATCCCTTCAAGAGTTCTGACAACGGGGTCTTGGGTAAGGCATTGATTTGTCGGTACAGCAGCATCTAAACAGCGATTGAGTTCGGCGCTGTAGGCAGTGCCTCCAACCAGAACACCAATAGTGCTACAAGCGACAATATAAATAAGAAAGCGAGTATTTTTTCTAACCATAGATAGATGGCAAGGGAATATGGAAGATTCTTTCTTATTGTGCCGCTTATTTTTCAATCTGGCAAGGGTTTTGTCATTAATTTTAATATTTAAAGTTTAGATTGCAGTATCCTTCTCTAAGGGATAGGCAGGGAATCCTTTAATCGGAGAATAAAGATAAAAATACTACCCTGCAAATTTAATGTTAATTAAAACCAGGTTTTTAATTAATAAACGACTATAGCGGTTCTAAATGATTAGGCGAATGGACGTCGGCGGCCCCCAACCGTCGGCGGCCCAAAGCGGGAGAGGGGAGCAGGAGAGGGCATAAATCATTTAGAAAAAGCTATATAACGACTACACCCTTAAGGATATAGTCGTTTAGGGTCATCGTCGGGGGCAAAATTAACCCCAGTTTAGGAGGCGAGAAAGCCTTTGGATGCTTTCTTTTTACCCTTAGATTTTGATTTGGATTTGTTGACTTCGACTAGGGCCTCTTCAAAGAGTTGATTTAAATGCAGGGGAATCGAGGCAGTTTCCGGCAGATGAGGTTCTAAAGGTTTATTAAATTCCTGCAAGAGAGGCCCTAAATCGCGGTCGAGTTGAAAATTGGGTCGTTCTAACACCCGTTGCAGTAGATTTTGCAATGGATTAGGATACTCAGCGACAAGTTGCTGCCAGACATAAAAATTAATAATGGGGTCTTCGAGGTAATGGCGAACCAGAGGTTCTGCCTCGATGATGCTGGGGTCTTCCCGGTTCAGGAGTGCCACAAATTTACCATAAGTCGGAATCAACATTTGACCCCACCTGGGATGAGAAAAACAGGTAACCTCTTCGGCTTTTTTGAGGTCATCGGGTAAATGGACTTTCGGCATGACCATTTTATTGTTTTTATTGCGATCGAAGAATTGGGCGGCTTCTTTAGGGTCCACACCGGCTTCTTCCGCTGCCGCCATCAGTTCCTCCATGTCAACGCCTGCTTCGGAAGCTACTTCTTCGAGAGACTTATTTTCGTCAATTCCTGCTTCGGCAAGACGTTTTTTAGTCATGCTTTCTTGCAGTTCGCCAATTTTTTTGTTGAGTTGATATCCGGGAAGGGTAAAGCGATCGCCTCCAAAAAATTCGGTAAATTCTTCATGATATTTCACCACCGATTCCCAGGCTTCTTCTAATAATCCAGGGGCATCCCCATAGAGGTGATTTTTGTAATTATCTTTAAAATTACCGATCGCCACTGCAAGTTTGGGTTTACCCAGATTCCCGAGTGCCATATAACTCCCGAAGAACATATACTGAAAATCGTCCACTGGGGCGATGCGAGTCAGCAAAATATCTCCCAGTTTAATCCGCTGGATTTGTGCCTGTTGTGCAGCAGAATTGGCCTTAACCTGATAATATTTAGCCGTGAGCCAGTTCATCAATTCTAGGCCATCGGGTACAATTTGAATTGCTTCAAAGACACCTATGAAGCTATTTTGCCAACTTTGAATTAAGGCGCGATCGCCTTCAGGTAAGTCCGGTTGAATTTCTAAAAATAAATCAATGGGAGTTGTCTTCCCGACTTTACCCTCCACTGCAAATGAATCAATCCGCATATTGCGCTGACTGATATCTGAACGATCGCGAGAAGCGTGTTCAGCCGCATAAGTTTCCAGGGCGATCGCCACCTCTCCCTCGGCATCCAAAACAAAATCAATTAATTCCTGCTTGAGTTCCCAAGCGCGATCCACAGTTGCGTCCACAGTTTCTCTCTCCAAGTTACACTGTTCTAAGGTATCGAGACATCGAAGGCGATCGCATCTGTCCTGAGACTGGCTTTTCCCAAAATATGGCCCCATTCCCTCCAATCCCCAGGAAAAAGCATAAAACATCCAGCCTCAAGAGGGTTTGGAGACCAAACCCCTACATCAGATCAGAGGGTTTGGAGACCCTACCCCTACATGAAACAACGATTGAGCGTCATTAAATTTACCACCTTGACAGGGCTAGTTCGCAAAATGCTATAAGTTCATACCCTCCTAATCGCCCCCATCATTAAGGGGATACAGGTTGTGCCACCGCTTGGGGAAGTGCAGATTGCGTCATCGTGCGATCGCCAATTTCTTTCGGTACAAAATCGCTATCCTTGGCCCCAGGAATTTTCGCTAGATAACAATCACGCACCGCCAGCAAAAAACCTTTAATCGCATCCGGTGCACCGGATTGAGCATCAGCAGTTTTAAAGAAATCTTGCCATTGCTGGGAGTCGGTTTTATACAAATCCACCAAATACAAACCTGCTAAATATTCCGCCACCGGGTCGAGAGCAAACCGGAGGTTTTCCTTAGCAACCCCAACAGTTTGCAGCAGACGTAGCTTGGATTCCAGATAATGCAGACGTTGGTCCGCATCCGGTGCAGGTAAAGCGGCGATCGCATCTTTAATGTGAGCACTCGCGGGACGATAGCGCTCTTTCAGACATTCCCAGGCGATCGCTTTAGCATCTTGGTGCAGAGTGCGATCGGCGAGTTTATCTTCCGTAACATCCCGATTCAATTCGTTTAAATAGGACAACATTAAATCCGGGATATTCTCCGGCAAATCTGCCGATTGATACCCTTCCTTTGCCGAAATTAACTGTTCAGCATATAACTTTGCCAGCAATACCGTAATATCTCTCGTCCCCACCATATCCGAGAGTTGAATGCAGGCGTTGAAAAATTCCTTATCCGTGAATAAACCCCGCTTCCCCCGTTGAGTGAGGTACGCTTCCATAAACGAAGACAGACGATTTCCAGCGATGCGAAGGGGTTTAATGCGGCACTGAGTCGTCCGATTGAGCGGTTCTTCCAGTCGCGAAGTAATCACCAAAGCATTGATATCCAATGATTCCAGTTGGATTTGCTGGCGGGTGGCTTCGCTCATTTCAGAAATGTGGTCTAAGATGACCAGAATCCGCCGATGTTTGAGTAAATTTGCCAGCAATTCATCAGAAATGGGTTCCGCTTTTCCCGTGAGGTCCTGGAGTTGGCGGCGGATGGTTTCCCGCAACGGGTGAGGGGTGGAGGTGAGTTGGGGGGTGAGTTCTTCTTCGATTAAAATGGGAATCGTGAGATGGGGAGCGAGCCGATGTTGGGGAGTTTCTTCGATGGCCCAAAGTGCGATTTGTAGCCGTAATCCCTCGCACTCGGGGGGAGTCCGACTCCAAGGATTTCAGTAAGTCTGGAACCGCAGGATCACCAATTTGACTCAATGCCTCTGCTGCACCCTGACGGATGAGAAAATTATCGGACTGTAAGGCTTTGATTAAGGCAGGGACAGCAGGTGCGCCAACTTCTGCTAATGCGGTTACGCGATCGCCCCGGGTGAATTCATCCGCCACCTTTAATTGCTCGATGAGTGGGGCAATTTCCGCGTCCGTGGGGGTTTCGGCGGTGGCGGGGGTTGTCAGCAGCAGGGTTGAGGTCCAGGAGAGGACGGTGAGAGCAACGGTGGCAAACAGTTTGTGGGAGCGAGTGTGGGTCATTAGCTATCAGGATAAACCGCCTTACGGAGGTTCTCCTCAAAGTTAGAAGAATATTGCTTCTATTATAATTGGCATTTTCTCAGGAGGGGGTTACATTCGTGACATTTTTCGGCTGGGTGGGGTGAGAAAAGCAGGGGAATCTCATATCCGGTGGAACCCGCTAAGGAGTCGTGTAAAAATAACTTGAACATTTTTTGCCTAGAAGCGCCATCCGGAGAGGATTTCATATAAAATTTGCACAACTTATTTTTACATAATGCCTAATAAGCGGTTTCCAGTGTTATAAGGTCCATTTTATAGGAGTGCGAGCATCTTGCTCGCTATTGTCAAAAGCGAGCAAGATGCTCGCACTCCTAATCGCCTCTGTACCCCAGGAGTCCAGGAACCGCTACAAGTGGAGAAACCGGGTTTCTGGCGACAATTTGGGTAATGTGGCAAAATTTATGGTAGAAACC
>NZ_JAFLQW010000499.1 GCF_017313335.1 Phormidium pseudopriestleyi FRX01
AATCCTTCGGCGCGAGTTACCGGGCGATCGGGGAAAAATCGGCCTTGACTATCCACGGTCATTGTGCCAGTTTTTAAGGCGATTTGAATTGAGGCATAATCCGGGCGATCGCCCGTCATATCTTGAACTGAAATTTCTGGGTTTTCCGCTGTACTGCGTTGGTCTAACTTAAACGCTTTTCCCAAAACTTGGGCCAATTCTGACCGAGTAACTGATGCGGTGGCATCAAGGGTTTCATCCTCGGCAGGATGAGACATCCAACCCATAGACAAGACTCGTTCTATTGGGGTTTGGTTCGATTGAGTTTGAGGCATCATTGTCCCTGGTTATAAGTTTGGTTAGTCTGTATCTTTGACTTTCCTTTTTTACAGGAAGATGACTGTCAAATCAGGAATTTTCCCCCGATATCCAGGGACCTATGATAATTTTATCGGGCTAAAATTAAATGCCTCTCCTGGATTTTAATCCCTCACACCCGCCGTTAAATATCCAGGATAACCCTTGCTATCCATCCCTCTGGGGTGGATTCAAGTTTAAATTGATGTAAGGTGACTGCTTTGACATCAACTCGCTGTTCATGGCGATCGGGGTCGAGGGTTTCTCCTGTGGCGATCGCCTCTAATTGATACAGTCCATCTTTCTGGGCGATCGCCACCTGTTGTCCAAGTAACAACAACTGTTCACTGTCTTTATAATACAGGAATTCCTGTAAATAATTAAACAGCAACATATCCAATTCATCGTTTTCTAAGGTGAACTGACGCTGTTCGTTCAAAGCAATGGTTTCTAACTCAAAAATCATCGCATTCATCGTGGCATTTCCTGCGGCAAGGAAGACTTCTTCTAAGTCTTTACCTTGGGCCAAAAAAGCAATATCCGCTGTTGCCACATCTTCTAAAAATTCATAAGGCATCGGTTATTCCTCACAGGATTGCAATCTCCAGATGATTTGAGATTGACAAGTTTCTAATTGTTTGCCAATAAAGACTAACTCGGTTTTCTCCCATTCAAAAGGTTCCAATTCCCACCGTCCAGCCACACAATTAAATAAATAACTCCCCTCAGCAAACCGGATAAATCCTTTAGCGCGATAAACCTCAGATTCTAAGGTAGATGCGAAGAATTCAAACCTGTTACGACGGAAAAGGTGGTCTGAGGTATAGGTAAAGGAATCAAATTCTGGCTGATGAACGTGATGGGGTGGTTTTTGAATGCGATCGCGATTTAATCCAAACAGCAAATCCGGATCGACTTGACAGCGTTCGGTTTTGACAATTGGGGCGATCGGATTAATCTCAATGAGCTTTTCCTCAATTTCCCTTAATTGTTCCTCATTGACCAAATCCACCTTATTTAACAGGATAAAATCCGCCCATTCAATTTGCAAGCGGCTGGTATGACCAATCTGGGGATATTTGACTAACCCATCGGCATCAATAGTCGTAATCACCCCATCCAAAATCACTTGATTTAAAGTTTCTTGGATGTCAAAAACCAGGGCATCAGGTTCGGCAACCCCGGTGGTTTCTACCACAATCAAATCGGGTTGAATCGTTTCGAGAATTTCCTCAACAGCAGCCTCAAATTCCCCAGCTAGGGAACAGCAAACGCAACCGCCGCCTAATTCGGCAATCTGAATATTTTTCCCTTCTATTACTTTGCTATCAATGGCAATTTCGCCGAATTCATTCATTAAAATGGCAATTTTGCGGGGAACCGTTTCCAAAATATAGCGCAGTAAGGTCGTTTTTCCGCTTCCTAACGGTCCCGTAATGACTGTAATCGGAGTGCGTGTTTTCATAGTGATTATCCCTTGACATTTCCAATTGGAACTAAGCGAACCACGCGCTTACTTAATCCCGCTAATTCCGTAGCTTTAACCACCGCATCCACATCCTTATAAGCGCCTCCAGCTTCTTCCGCTAAACCCCGCCAGGAGGTGGTTCTAATGTAAATCCCTTGCTTCTGCATATCTTTTTGTAATTGTTCCCCATTCCACTGTTTTCGCGCCTTGGTTCGACTCATGGTTCGTCCGCTACCGTGGGCGGTACTAAAGAAACTTTGAGCCCCGGTTGATACCCCTGCTAACAGATAGGATCCGGTTTCCATACTGCCGCCTAAAATCACTGGCTGACCGTATGGTTTATAGCGGTCTGGAATGCCTTCCATTCCCGGACCAAAGGCGCGAGTAGACCCTTTGCGATGGACCAGTAGCGATCGCGCTTTGCCATCCACGATATGTTCTTCTAACTTCGCCGTATTGTGGGACACATCATAAACTTGATGCATTCCTAATGCTTCAGCGGACCGTCCAAACACATCAGAAAACACCTCACGAATCCGGTGCAAAATCACTTGACGATTGGCAAAGGACATATTTAATCCACATTTCATGGCTGCAAAATAATCCTGCCCTTCGGGAGAATTAAACGGCGCACAAGCCAGTTCTCGGTCTAAAATATGAATCCCATATTTAGATTCCATAACTTTGAGAAAGACTTGCAGATAATCCGTGGCCACCTGATGCCCAAATCCGCGACTGCCACAGTGGAACATCACCACTACTTGATTAGGAATGGTAATCCCAAAGGCTTCGGCTAATTCTTTGTTAACAATATTTTCAGGACGGGCGACTTGAATTTCTAAATAGTGGTTACCGGACCCCAATGTGCCAATTTGATTGCAACCGCGATCGATGGCTTTGTCGCTAATTTTAGAGGCATAAGCCCCGGCAATACAGCCATTTTCTTCAGTGAGTTCTAAATCCTCATCCCATCCATAACCCTGGTTAATACACCATTTTGCGCCTTCTTGAACCACTTGGCGAAATTCATTGCGAGAGACTTTAACAAAGCCTTTACTCCCCACTCCTGCGGGAACTCGTTCGTACAGCTTATCGATTATTTTTTTAATCTGAGGTTTTACCTCTTTTTCTGTGAGATTGGTCACGACTAAACGCATTCCACAGTTAATATCAAATCCAATGCCTCCGGGAGAAATGACCCCCCCTTCGGCAATATCCATTGCGGCAACACCGCCAATGGGAAATCCATAGCCAAAGTGACCATCGGGCATACATAAGGCACTTCGGGTAATTCCCGGCAGGGTTGCCACATTGCTGATTTGGTCTGCCACAGCTTCATCCATCTCTTGAATTAACTGTTCCGTGGCATAAATTCGGGCGGGAACGCGCATTCCGGGTTTGTAGGAGGTGGGAATTTCCCAGAGATAGTCAGAAATTCGTTCTAGGGGTTTCATAAAATTATTTTGATGGCAAAAAGTTGGAAAAGCAACAGGCGGGCATAAAACTTGGTTTTATGCCTCTATTCTGTATATCCTAACCGTTGCCTGAGTCTTTTGCCTACTCTCGTTAAATTTTGAAGGCAAATCATTTCGACAACCGCCACTATTAACTCTTTATTTTAGCCCCTAGAGCGCAATAGAATACCGGATTATTGTGGATTATTTGCGCTTTTTCTTCTTTTTATTCCCAGCCTTCTGCGGAGTTACAGTGGACCCAAACCCGGAGGAGACTTGGGGTTTGGAAGGTTTTTCGTGATGTTTTTCAAACAATGCGGCAATCCCCGAGGGATTTTTAAGCTTTTTCTTAGGTTTTTTTAACCCCAACTCGACCTGGACGGTATCCCAATCTTCGCACCAATCTTTATTGATGCGATCGCCTGCAAATGCTGCCTCAATCGCCGAAGCTGCTTCTACCGCTTTTAATTCGACTAAACTGTAAACAATAAAACTGTTTAATACTTGGGACTCTGGATCAGAATAGGCCAACCTTTCGGTTAAAATGCTCACACACTCGTCCCGGAATTCTGGATGCTGACTCGCCATCACTTCCAGAGAATCGACCGCAGAGGATCGGGCCGAGGCATCATAATCAGGATTGGCTAAATAATCTCTTAAAGCTGGAATTGCGGCTGGGCCAATTTGGGCCAAAACATGAGGCAATTCGTCTCTAAACCAATCGTGATCAAGTAATTCGTGAATCACTGAGAGTAAGGGTTGAATCGCCGTTTCTGACCGGAGTTCTGCCAGCGATCGCCAAGCATGAATGGGTCCCCAAACTTCCAGACTCTCCGGATCTGCATCGTGTAATTCATAATCGCCTACCATGCGAATTAATTCGGGAATCTGTTCTTCTGTCAATCCGAATTTTTCGAGATAATGGGAACTTTTCTGGAAATCATACATTTCCAACTCCCCATAAGTCAACAGTTGGCTAACGGGGTGAGTATAATGGGGTGAATTCATTATTTATTGTTCCTCAATCAATTATGGTCGATGTTTCTATTTTGCCATACAAAATAAATTTGAGTGGCGTAATATTCAGCAAATGTAAAAAATATTAAACCTGCTTGCGCCGAATTTCTTCCCGCTGTTTGAGAATTTCAAAGCTAAAAATTGAGGCATTCAACCAAGCAAAACCCGTGGCATATCCGGCTAAAACATCTGTGGGCCAATGCAGACCGACATACATTCGACTCCAACCGATCGCCAACACCAGTAAAAAAGTTCCCAAATAAATCAACCCCCGCCATCGGGGAAAAGACCGGGCTAACAAATAGCCACAAAACCCATAAATTACCACCCCATTCATCACATGACCACTCGGATAACTGGAGGTATTCAAGTGATCATCGATCATAGCCCATATCTGGGGTCGGCTGCGATTGAAACAGGCTTTAATCAGCAGACTAAGCAGAGCCCCGCCTATAGCTGCCAACAACAATCCAAACAATTCAATCCGCTGTCTGCGGAACCCAAATTTGACCGTCAATCCCACAGAAATTCCTATCAATACCAAAGGTCCACCTATATTAGAAAAGGTTTTCATCAGGATGTCCAGAAGGGGAATATGGGTTTTCTGAATAGCAAGCATGATATCTAAATCCCAATCCCGAGTTTCTAGGTTTATGACTCTATCGGTAATATACAAAAATACTCCAATTGACAGCAAAAACAGCAGAATCCCCTTGATGAACATCAGGGATTGAAGGGATAACAATGAGTGAGAATTAAATTGCTGCTGCCAAAACCGAACCAACTGCGATGCTTTTTGCCGAAACCTAAAAATCGTCATCTTAAATCCACATAATCAAACTCAATTAAACCCGAGATGCTCCTTCTTCAGTTTAGGATGAAAAGACTCTGGGAGAAATTTTACCTGAGAATGAGATGCGATCGCCCCCGTCTCAAACGGTACAGTTTTTGGATATGATGAATCATTTGCAAGAACTTGTTGAGAACATAGTATGACCCAAAACTACCGCATAACTCTTCTTCCCGGCGACGGCATCGGTCCTGAAATTATGGCGATCGCGGTAGACGTCTTAAACCTGGTCGGAAAGCAACTCGACTTGAGTTTTACCTTCACCGAAGCGGCGATCGGCGGATCCGCCATCGATGCCACCGGCGAACCCCTGCCCTCAGAAACCCTCAAACAATGCCAAGATAGCGATGCCGTTCTCCTCGCGGCGATCGGTGGCTACAAATGGGATAACCTCCCCCGTCACCAACGACCTGAAACCGGCTTATTGGGACTGCGTGCGGGTTTAGATCTCTTTGCCAACTTACGACCTGCGACCATTTTACCCCAACTGGTGGATGCCTCCAGTCTCAAGCGGGAAGTCGTCGAAGGCGTGGATATCATGGTCGTCCGGGAACTCACGGGCGGCATTTATTTCGGTCAACCGAAAGGCATTTTCGAGACAGAAACCGGAGAAAAACGCGGCGTCAATACAATGGCCTATACGGAATCAGAAATTGACCGAATTGGGCGTGTCGCTTTCGAGATTGCCCGGAAACGCCAGGGTAAATTATGTTCCGTCGATAAGGCAAACGTCCTAGATGTCTCCCAACTTTGGCGCGATCGCATCACTCAACTCGCCCAAGAATACAGCGATGTAGAACTCTCTCACCTGTATGTCGATAACGCCGCCATGCAATTAGTCCGGTGGCCCAAACAATTCGATACCATTGTTACCGGCAACCTGTTTGGAGATATTCTCTCCGATGCTGCTGCCATGCTAACGGGTAGTATTGGAATGCTTCCTTCGGCTAGTTTAGGTGCATCGGGTCCGGGTTTATTTGAACCTGTCCACGGTTCGGCACCCGATATTGCCGGACAGGATAAAGCGAACCCGATCGCCCAAGTTTTAAGTGCCGCGATGATGTTGCGCTATGGGTTAGATCAACCGGAAGCAGCCACTAAAATTGAGCAAGCGGTTCTCCAAGTCCTCGATGCCGGATATCGCACCGGAGATATCATGTCCGAAGGCATGAAACTGGTGGGATGTCGCCAAATGGGTGATGCTTTACTTGAGGCATTAGCGGGATAATCCCCGTCAAGTATTTGTAGGGGCGCAATGCGCAGGCCCCTACGTGAAATAACGATTTTTCGTCATTAAATTTATCACCTTGACAGGGCTAGGATTTAAAAACCCAATTTCAGAACATTCAGGGATGCTTAACAAAGGAATCATGTGGGATAAGATTGCTAAACAGATTGCTGAGGTAACCTCCGAGAAATTTGCCCTGGGCGATCGCCGTTCCGTGGGCGGGGGTTGCATCAATCAAGGGTATCGCGTCACGGGCGGCAATCGCACCTATTTTGTCAAACTTAATCGCGCCGTGGAACTCCCCATGTTTGAGGCGGAAACATTGGGATTACAGGAAATGTGGGATACCCACACCATTCGCGTTCCTAAACCGATTTGTACCGGCATTGCCAATGATTCAGCCTATATTGTTTTAGAGTGGATGGAACTCGCTTCTCGCGCTGATGCCCCAGTCTCCCGAGAAATGGGGCGCAAACTGGCTGCGTTGCATCAACATTCCGGTTCAGGTAAATTTGGCTGGAGTCGAAATAATACCATTGGTTCGACGCCGCAGATTAATACTTGGAGCACAGATTGGACCGAGTTTTGGGTGGAACATCGCTTATGTTTTCAACTGCAATTGGCGCGGCGAAAAGGGGGACAGTTTCCCGAGGGCGATCGCCTCCTAGATGCGATTCCTAGATTATTAGCAAATCATACCCCTGAACCCTCTCTCGTCCACGGAGATTTATGGGGAGGCAATGCCGGAGTGACTCAAGCGGGGGAACCTACTATTTATGACCCCGCCACCTATTATGGCGATCGGGAAGTTGATATTGCCATGACCGAATTGTTTGGGGGATTTTCCTCCGCCTTCTATCAAGGATACAACGAAGTTTGGCCCTTGCCTGCGGGTTATGAACAGCGCAAAACCCTTTATAACCTTTATCACATCTTGAATCATTTCAATTTATTTGGGGGCGGATATGGGTCCCAAGCGAATCGGGCGATCGCCACTCTATTGCATTAACTTATCCCCCAAATCAGAAGCCCAGATGCTTGAGCATCTGGGCTTCTTTTATAAGCTAACTGGCGGTTATTAAAAAAGAGCGAGGGCTTCAGTCATTGGGTGCCAGTTAGCGGTTTTAAAAATTGTATTGAAAGCAGCAAAAAAAGGTAATAACCGTTGCTGGTTTTCAAGATAAGCAACTCATGTGAATATCTGATGAAGATTTTCAGAACTTTGAAAAAAATTTTTTAGGGGGTTCTGGCCTTCAGACGAGAGTCGCCGCCTCTACTGGTAATCGCTTTAACATCAAGGGTTGCATCCACAAATGGGATCAGATTTAGGGTTCACTACCGGGATGCTCCTCCAAAATAATAGGCCCAGACACGGAGGGGTCTGGGCTTATTTTATAGACTAGCTGACGATTATTGAATGCGAGAGGGCAGGGCAACGACCAAGTGTCAGCCAGTGGAATTTAAAAGAGCTTTGAAATGAGTTAAAAAGAAGTTAAAACCTTTATTGCTTATGAATATAATTAACGAATGTGAATATCTTATGAAGATTTGAGAAATTTTAGAATTTTTTTTTGAGGGGTATGAGTCCCCGAGACCAGGGCATCTTATTTCCGCCTGATGCGGCAACCAGGGGCTAAAATTAGCTCAAAAAATATAACCAGACCCTCGTGGGTCTGGTTATGGATTATTTTTATAAACTGGCTGAGTCCTTGTACAAGAAACGGTTGTACAAGGCATCAATACAGCCAGCGGTTTTAAAAGGGGCTTTGAAAGAAGTTACGAACAGGTTTGGAACCTTCGTTAATTATCAAGATAATCAATAAGTGTGAAAATCTTGTGAAGATTTGCAAATTTTTCCAAATTTTTTACGGGGATTTTGGGGTCCCCATTTTCGAGACTGCATCCAAACCGGAGCACCCTCCTGGGTCAATCTGGCATCCAGGAATTATCCGATTCCACTCCACTTCCTCTGTCGATTCCGTTGAGCGGGATACGGCCTGGATTGTAACAGTATAAACGCATGAGTTGAGCTAAAATGATTTCCCGGATCTCAGCGGAAGCTGGAGAAGGGCGATCGCCCTAGCGGGACCCGGAAACCTCAACCCCTCAAAAAACCGTCCGAGGCAAACAAGCAAGGAACGATAACGAACTGGCTAAACTGTTCAAGAGGATTGCCTTGTTCCCCGTAATGACTCCCCCCATAACAAATTAGCGATATGAGAAGACTCCCGTTTGTGACTTTGAGACTGTTATCCGTGGCGATCGCACTCCCTGCCGCAACTCAAACCCTGTGGATTCATCCGGCGATCGGGCAAGGAGTCGTCAACGCCCGGGCATCCCAGTCCCAACCCTTCCCCTCCTTTAATAGTCAGCGACTCGACGAACAACTGATCCGCTATCAGCAGCAGTTGAACCAATCCGGACCTCCAGATATCTTAATCGTCGGCAGTTCCCGCGCCTTACAAGGCGTAGACCCCCTCGCCTTAGAACTGGCCTTAGCCCATTATGGACATCCAGGACTGAAAATTTATAACTTTAGTATTAATGGGGCCACAGCCCAAGTCATTGACCTGGTGTTGCGGAGAATTTTGACCCCGGATCAACTCCCTAAACTGATTATTTGGGCGGATGGTGTGAGAGCTTTTAATAATGGTCGTTCCGATCGCACCTATCAAGCGATAGTCGAATCCGAAGGGTATCGCCTTCTCTCCAGTGGTGTGCGTCCCCTGCAAACCGAAGGTTCATCCACCCCCACGAGAACCGGACCAGTCAGACGTCGGCAAAGTATTGTCCCGGGGGCCTTTCCGAAAACCGACCCGCCCCCCCCACTCACCACCAATGATGACCCCCGAGAAGCCCTTGCCACCACCTATCAAGCGATGAATGTATGGTTTGGCCAGGTCAGAGAAGAAATTGCCGCTACATATAATGACGAGACGCAACAGGCGATGTGGATCCGACGAAGGGACCCGGCAGATAGTCGCAACAACCAAAGACCCAGCGCACCCACCCCGGGAACTGGGAGACCCCCCCTGCCGACAATGGAAGCGCTTATCGGCCAGCAGACCCCCAACCAAATGCAACCCACGGGGTTCGTTCCCGTGAGCGATCGCTATAATCCCGAGACTTATTATCAGAAACATCCGCGAGTAGCGGGACAATATGATGGAGATTATGCGGCATTTAGCTTGCAGGGAGAACAGACCCGAGCATTAGAGGCGATCGCCCAATTTACCAACAGCAAACAAATCCCTCTAGTTGTCGTTAATCTCCCCTTAAATAGCGATTACCTCGACCCGGTGAGACGTTCTTCCGAACAACAATTCCGGAGTCAAATGCAACGGATGGCTACTCA